>SHAI01000018.1 GCA_004213235.1 Parvularculaceae bacterium | reverse complement strand
AGCCGATGAAAGAACCCTGCTGATTGAACTGGGTGTTGGGGACTTTTACGTGTCTCGCACGAGGTCTCGTTGTTCTGGTGTGACCCAGAGTTTTAACCGCATTCAGTACACGACATCGCAGAGTCAGATTTGCACCGGGGATATCGTGAGGATCGTGGACAATTCCACGGGGTTCAGTGTCGGGAATTGCAGTTTTGGCGAATTCGAAAGTTTGCGGCGCAAGACGGAAGATGAAGATCCGGCCTGACCGGTTGCAATCTTGAGTGGATTGCGGCCAGTTAGAAGGCTATGTCAACCACTCAATTTTTCATCCGACAGATATTTCCCGAGCGGCCTGGTCCATCCGGGCTCGCTTTGGTCCTTATCATCTATGTCCTGTACGGAATAGTGCATGCACTTATATCGCGCATGGCCGGGCCCGCGCTTGCTTTGGACGATGTAAAGCTGAACATCGTCACCCAGTCTTTACAGGCCGGTTATATGGGCAGAAACCCGCCATTGTTTGAATGGCTTTTGATCCTTGTCCAACAAGTCACCGGTCCAACTTTAGCAAGCTTTGTGCTGGTTAAATATTTCTGGCTGACATTGATCGGCGGGTTTTCCTATCTCACCATGCGCGAGGCGACCAATGATCGAAACTGGGCTGTTCTCAGTGCGACGTCGATATTGTTGATCTATCAAATTGGATATAACTACCATCAGGCCTTTACGCACACGACGGCGTTGATCGCCATGGTCGCCTTTTTTTGGTGGACGTTGATACGGCTGCGTCGAAAAAGTGGGATTTTTGATTTTGCGCTTCTGGGGTTCGCTCTTGGGTTGGGCGTTCTTGCCAAATACTCGTTCCTTGCAGCTGCGTTGGTGGTTTTTATCTGTGTGCTGCGTTTGTCCGATTGGCGCAAAGCGCTGATACGTCCCGGGGCGCTGGTCGCGCTATTGATTGCAGGTATTATTGTCTTGCCTCATCTTGACTGGGTTCTAAACGAGAACAGGGCGCTCAGTATCGGGATTGTTTCCAGTCTTCAGGGGCAGGCAGCGCCATATTGGTCGCGGGTTGGAGAAGGTGTGCCAGAAGCGGTCTGGGCAATCATTTCCTATGGGCTACCATTTTTGCCAATACTCCTTTGGGCGTTTGGTCGGCGGGTCATAACCCTTACGGCATCTGGTCCGGTGGCAAATTTGGCCCGTGATACAACAATTCTCGGTGCGGGTTTTTTGTTGCTGGCCGTATTTTTGCTCGGCATGTCGGGCATGCAGGAACGATACGCCATCGCCTTTCTTTTCCCCTTCACATTCTGGGCCATGATTAATCTGCATAAAATGCACCATACTCGCGGGGAGATCGCCAGATTTGTCGCTGCGAGTGTTGCGGTCGCGTTTATAATATTCGCAATACGTATTGTTGCAGTGGTAAGCCCCGGTGCACCATTTTGCAGCAAATGCCGGCAATTCATCCCCTATGCCCCCCTGGCTGAGGCCATTGGCGATGCTGGTTTTTCGCAAGGCACCCTCGTTGGTTTTGAAGATCACACCGCGGGTAATCTGCGGCGTTTGTTTCCCGCGGCGCGGGTCTTATCCTCACATTTGCAAACATACACGCCGCCCGCAACGCCAGCCCAGGAAGATAAAGATGCTGATTGCTGGTTTATCTGGTCAGAGGATTTGGGACCACCTCCACCCCAGCACATTGTTGCCAGTATAGATCCTGATACGGTCAAATATGTGGATGCGGTATGGCCGAAAAAAATGCGCGGGAAGATCCGCACAACAAGCTGGACGATCGCGCCGATGAACCATTCCCCGGCACTGGTAAGCGAGCTTTGCCGCATTCACTAATTGTTTAGGTTTCGCAACCGTTTTGATCTGGTAACTTTTGCGTAATACTTTGTTTACGTCGTTTTAGTGTTCGCACTTTCAACTCCCCTTATGGCCCATATTAACCAACGGGCCGAAATGACATATTAAGGGGATGACACCGATGTCGATGAATGTGGGCGCACTCGCGCTTGATGGTGCGGAAGTAATTCTTTCCAGTGATGAAATGTATCGCCTCGGCCTTGCTGCTTCTATTGGCGAGGAAGGTGAAGGCGCTAGTCTTGTACTTGCGCACAAATGGTTCAATCTGGCGGCGATGCAAGGCCATATGGAAGCGCGGACCTACCGTGCCGAGCTGGCGCTGGAGATGAGCCAGGACGAAATCGCCGAGGCACAACGTCAAGCGCGCGAGTATCTCGCGTCGGTTCGACCAAACTGATTGTCCTTCCCTCAGTTGTGAACATCGCAACTGCAGCATTTTTTTGCGCATTCCGAAGCTTCGCGTTAAACCAGCGCTGATAGCTGAAGGAACGCAAATATGGTGGACTATCTGGAACGGGCCGGGCTGCGCGTTGCGCGCGAGGTTACTGAATTTATCGAAAGCCGCGTTTTGCCGGGCACCGGCATTGATATTGATAAATTCTGGTCCGGCGCGGCACAGATTTTCTCTGACTTTATGCCGCGCAATCAGGCGCTACTTGAGGCGCGTGAAGACCTTCAGCAGAAAATTGATGACTGGCATAATGAGCGTCGTGGCACGGCGCATGATGCTGGCGCATACCAGGATTTTCTGACATCCATCGGATATTTAGCGCCTGAGCCGCCTGATTTTAAAATCGGTACAAGAAATGTTGATGCGGAGCTGTCGCAGCTGGCGGGCCCGCAACTTGTCGTACCCGTCCTCAATGCCCGGTATGCGTTGAACGCTGCCAATGCCCGCTGGGGCAGTCTTTACGATGCGTTTTACGGGACCGATGCAATTCCCTTCGGTGCCGATGAGAAACCCGGATATGATCCCGCCCGCGGCGCAAAGGTCATTGATAAAGCAAAAGCGTTTCTTGATGGTGCTATGCCGCTTGCAGACGTTGATCATCGCGACGTTACCGGCTGGAGCGTTAAAGACGGCAAATGTGTGCCAGCGCTAGAACAAGCTTCGCATTTTGTTGGTTATCGCGGCGATCCGGCAGCTCCTGAAGTGATGTTATTCCGTCATAACGGCCTGCATATTGAGCTTGTGATTGATCGCAATCACCCAATCGGCCGGGACGATCCGGCCGGGCTTGCCGACGTCATTATGGAATCGGCATTGTCGACCATTGTGGATCTTGAAGATTCTGTCGCGGCCGTCGATGCGGCGGATAAAACCGTTGCCTATTCAAACTGGCTTGGCCTCATGCGCGGTGACCTTGAAGAAACCTTCCAAAAAGGCGGCAAGGCGGTGACCCGCGGGCTAAACCCGGACCGGGTTTATACAGCCCCTGACGGTGGTGAGTTTACGCTAAAGGGCCGCTCAACCCTGTTGGTGCGCAATGTTGGTCATTTGATGACAACGCCTGCAGTGTTAACCGATGACGGGGCGGAAGTCTTTGAGGGGATCCTCGACGGGATTATCACCAGCCTCATCGCGATGCACGATCTGAACGGCAAAGGTCCTTACCGCAATTCAACCGAAGGTTCGGTTTTTATCGTCAAACCGAAAATGCACGGCCCGGAAGAATGTGCGTTTACGAATGATCTCTTCAACGCGGTTGAAGATCTCCTCGGGCTTGATCGGTATACACTGAAAGTCGGTGTGATGGATGAGGAGCGGCGCACATCCGCTAATCTTGCTGCCTGCATCCATGCGGTGCGAGACCGGATCGTCTTCATCAATACCGGTTTTCTGGATCGTACCGGTGATGAATTGCACACATCGATGTGCGCTGGCGCAATGATCCGCAAGAACGAGATGAAGTCTTCCGACTGGATCGCCGCTTATGAGGCGCGCAATGTTGCAATCGGGTTGAAGGCGGGCTTTGCTGGCAGGGCGCAGATCGGCAAGGGCATGTGGGCCGCGCCAGACCGTATGGCTGACATGCTGGAGCAAAAGATTGGCCACCCCATGAGCGGGGCCAACACGGCCTGGACGCCAAGCCCCACCGCCGCGACACTCCACGCATTGCATTATCACAAGGTTGATGTGGCCGCACGCCAGGACGAAATTGCTAAAGGTGAGGTGCCCGGGCTTGAGCGATTATTGAATATTCCCCTCGCGAAACAGACTAATTGGGCGGCGGATGAAATACGCGAAGAACTCGACAACAATGCCCAGGGTATTCTGGGCTATGTCGTGCGCTGGGTAGATCAGGGGATAGGCTGCTCAAAGGTCCCTGATATTAATGACATTGGCCTGATGGAAGATCGCGCAACCCTGCGCATATCATCCCAGCATATGGCGAACTGGTTGCTACACGGCGTTTGTTCTGAGGCAGACGTCGATGACGCGTTTTTGCGAATGGCGGCGAAAGTTGACGCACAGAATGCGGGCGACCCGCACTATCGTCCGATGACACCGGATGTGACGTCATCGATCGCCTATATGGCTGCGCGCGCATTGGTCTTTGAGGGCATCGCGCAGCCGTCTGGTTATACCGAGCCTATCTTGCATCGTAATCGCCGGGCCCTGAAGGGAAGCTGAGCTGGTGGCTTTATTCTTCCAGCTCAAACCGGAATGCACGCCGCAGGTTCCGTTGAATGATCGGGTTCCCATTACGGGTTGCCGGCGCGAATTTCCATCGGGCAATCGTGCGCAAAACGGTACTGTCAAAACAGCTGTCCGCCGATGAGATAATACGAGGATTGATGACGTCGCCTATTTCATTGACGTCGAATTCCACAATTACAACGCCTTGCGCACCGCGGCCCTTACATCGCTCCGGATAAACGGGTGGGATTGTTACAATTGCCTGACCGGTCATGTCCGTTACCAAGAATGCCGTTTTGATGATGTCACCAGGCGATGGACGCGGTGCCGGTACGCCGTCACCCACACTCGTGCGATCCGGGAATTCTATTTCCGTGGGTTCCGGCGGTTCTGGTGGTATCACGTCGTCTGTGTAATCAGGCGGAACAGGTGGTTTCGGTTTTTGTGCAGTTATGATGATTGTTGGCATTTCCTTCGGTGTGCCGATCGTCGGCTGGTCCACCCGGATCATGTAGTACATGCCGAGAAAAATTATTACTGTGATAAGTGCTGAAAATGGTGCGACAAGCAAAATACGTAGCATTTGTAACCCCTCCAGAGATTTCCCCCGATAGCAACTATAGGCCCAAGTTTCTCTGAGTCTATCTGTGTGAGGTTTTGGCATTGTTCTCTCGGAACAGGCCGGTCTGTTTGGTTTACTTCCCGGCCAAGCCAGCCCGCACCATGCAGCTTGCCGACGCAAGTTCAGTTTGAATATGCAGACGCGGTGATCAAGCGATTGTGGGCTTGGTTTGCTTTTTAAGTTGGCGGCAAAACTTGCTGGAACGGGAAATGGCCCCCGAAATGAACCCTCAAAGCCTGTCAGATATCGTAGCAGGGCTTTTCTTGCATCCGCGACGATTTTGCCGAAAGTTAAGTGCAGCCCGAGTTTCGTAAGTCCAATGGCCCGCGCCCGCGCAATGTGGATTGAAGCAAACCCCAATCATGACGTCATCATCTTCTATTTCCTGTTGTTCAGCTGAAACTGATGACGAGGTTGCTGCGGTAGAAACCCTTTTTCTGGAATACGCCGCGTTCCTTGGCGGTGATTTGTGCGTTCAGAATTTTGACAAGGAGATGCGGGCCTTCCCGGCATTTTACGCCCGACTTTTGCTTGCCAAAATGGATGGATCATCCGCTGGCGCGGTGGGATTGAGAGATCTTGGCAATGGCCTTTGTGAGATGAAGCGCCTTTATGTCCACGCTGATTATCGAGGGCTTGGGATTGGTCGACGCCTTTGCCGTGAAGCCCTGTGCGCCGCGGCCAGCCTTGGTTTTGGGGCGATATGCCTCGGCACGCTGCCGCGTTTTACCGCCGCAATCGCGCTTTATGAAGATCTCGGATTCAGCGAAACCCCGCCATATGCCGATAACCCCGAACCGGGTGTGATCTACATGTCCAGGTCGCTGGCGCTGTCCCTTACTTGACTGGCGCGCAATTGCCCCATTGCAGGCCTGATAACCATCCTCGAGAGGTGCAAGATTTTGATTGCAATGAGAACAAAAAGGGAATATAGAACATAAGAGGAACAAAAGCGAGGAATGTGAGAATCATGGAAAACCAATCATTGAAAGATGTCGCCGGACTTGGCGTACTCGTTTTGCTTATTGGATTGACGCAGGCGTTGAGTATTGCGGTTGGTTAGGTGCCCCTGCTCGGTGACGTGAACGCGCGTCTTTAAAGAGCGTCCTGAAGGGGTGATGGAGAGGACGTTATCGCTGAATTTGTTCATCTTCATTTGCACTCGGCGTTTTCATTGTCCGAGGGGGCAATAAAAACGGACCGCCTGGAGGCGTTATGCCTCAGCGCGCAGATGCCGGCGGTTGCCATTACCGATAGCAACAATCTGTTTGGAGCGCTTGAATGCTCCGAGGTGCTGTCTGCTGCGGGGGTGCAGCCGATCCCGGGCATTCAGCAATCGGTATTTGAGCCAACGCTTTACGAGGCTGAGGCGAAGGGCGTACCTGCGCCAAGTCTTGTGTTTCTGGCGCAAAGCGATGCCGGGTTTAAGAACCTGATGCGGATGACCAGCCGGGCCTTTTTGAATTCACGCCGCGATGACGGACCGTGCACAGACATAAGCTGGTTAGAAGATCTGTCTGAAGGCGTTATTTGCCTTTCTGGCGGGTTTGATGGGCCGTTAGATCGGCTGTTGCGCGCTGGTCGTGATGATGATGCAGAAAATTTGCTCACGCGGTTGGCAGAATTGTTCAAGGACCGTTTTTATATCGAATTGCAGCGCCATGAAGGGCGTGACTTTTCGCGGAGCGAGGAGTTCCTTTTAGACAAAGCTTACGCGGCATCCTTGCCGATCGTGGCTACGAACGAACCATATTTTCCAGCCGCAGATGATTATGAGGCGCATGATGCGCTCTTGTGTATCGCCGAAGGGGCATATGTTCACCAGGATGAACGACGCAAGGTAACGCCCTCTCACTATTTCAAGACAGGTGCGGAAATGGCCGCGCTGTTTGCCGATCTGCCAGAAGCGGTGTCAACGACGATGGAAATTGCGCAAAGGTGCGCATTTCGGCCGCGAACACATCCGCCAATTTTGCCAAACTTTGGCGAGGCGGCGGGCAATGGCGCGTTAAGCGAAGCCGATGAGCTTGATCGTCAGGCGCGGGAGGGGCTCCAAGCGCGCCTTGACGTTATCGAATTGGCAGAACCGGAAGATGCGTATTGGGCGCGGCTCGATCGTGAACTGGGCATTATCCGCGAAATGGGTTTTCCGGGTTATTTCCTGATTGTTGCTGACTTTATCAAGTGGGCAAAAGCGCAAGGTATTCCGGTAGGGCCTGGCCGCGGGTCGGGTGCAGGGTCGGTCGTAGCCTGGGCGTTAACCATCACCGATCTTGACCCCTTGCGTTTTGGCCTTCTGTTTGAGCGCTTCTTGAACCCGGAGCGGGTCTCGATGCCGGATTTTGACATCGATTTTTGTCAGGACCGCCGCGACGAAGTCATTCGCTATGTGCAGGAAAAATATGGTCGCGACCGCGTTGCGCAGATCATCACCTTTGGAAAGCTTCAGGCGCGCGCTGTTGTCCGGGACACTGGTCGAGTGCTTGGCCTGCCATTTGGGCAGGTTGACCGACTTTGCAAACTCATTCCGAATAATCCGGCAAAGCCGGTGACATTGGCCGAAGCGATTGATGTCGAACCAAAGCTGCAGGAAGAACGCAGCCGGGAAGAATCCGTCAAATTACTTCTCGATACCGCGTTAAGATTAGAAGGGTTGTATCGCCATGCATCAACCCACGCTGCTGGTGTTGTGATCGGCGATCGACCTTTAGATGAATTGACACCACTTTACATCGATCCGCGTGCGGATATGCCGGCAACCCAATATAATATGAAATGGGTAGAACCGGCCGGATTGGTGAAGTTTGACTTTCTTGGTTTGAAGACGCTGACGGTGATTGAGCGATCGGCGGGCTTTGTTCGGCAAAGCAAGGCTGATTTCCATCCGGATCAAATTCCACTTGATGATGATGCCACCTATGAAATGCTCGGCGAGGGGGCTGCTGTTGGGGTCTTTCAGCTGGAAAGCAGCGGAATGCGTGCAACCCTGCGGGCGATGCAGCCTGACTGCCTGGAAGACATTATTGCATTGATATCTCTTTATCGCCCCGGGCCGATGGAGAATATTCCCACCTATATTGATCGCAAGCGTGGCGAGTTGGAGATAGATTATCTGCACCCGACTCTGGAGCCGGTATTACGCGAGACGTATGGGGTTATCATTTACCAGGAACAGGTCATGCGCATTGCGCAGATCCTTTCAGGGTACAGCCTTGGTGAAGCAGATATTCTTCGCCGTGCGATGGGTAAAAAGAAATTAAAGGAAATGGATCTCCAGCGTGCTCGTTTTGTGCGCGGCGCAGAGGAAAACCAGGTCGATCCGAAAAAAGCATCTTCCATTTTCAACTTGGTGGAAAAGTTCGCCGGGTACGGATTTAATAAATCTCACGCAGCGGCCTATGCCTATATCGCTTACCAGACGGCGTATCTAAAAGCGAATTATCCAGCAGAGTTTCTGGCCGGTTCCATGTCGCTGGATCAGGCGAATACCGATAAGCTCGCCATCTTTGTGAAAGAGGCGCGGCGCACCGGCATTGAAGTTACCCCGCCCCATGTGAATACCTCCGAGGTCGGATTTGCAGTTCAAAGTGGGAAGATCATTTACGCCTTGGCGGCAATAAAAAATGTCGGCGAAGGGGCGATGGAAGCGATTGTAGATGAACGCCGGCGCGGTGGTCCGTTTAAGGATATTTTTGATTTTGCGGAGCGAGCGCCGCTACAGGCTGTGGGTAAAAGATCCCTGGAAAATTTGGCACGGGCCGGTGCAATGGACGGTCTGGCCAAGTCCCGGGCTGAGGCGCTGGCGAATATTGAGATGATGATGCGCTTGTCACGTGCCACGCATGAAGCGCGTGCCAGCGCACAAGGGGGCTTGTTTGATGGGGGCGCGGCTGAGCTTGAACAGCCAAAACTGGTGCGCGGTGCGGCGGTAACCCGCCTTGACGTTCTCAATGATGAAAACGCCGCTCTTGGCTTCTATTTCAGCGGGCACCCGTTGGATGACTATTCGGTTGAATTGAGGCGACTGAATGTGACGAATTATCGTGAGGTGCTGGCTGCCGCGCGCGAGGGTTCCACGTCAGGTGACGTGGCGGTTGTCATACGCACGGTGCGCATGCGCCGCTCGCGCAATGGCAATCCGTTCGCGTGGGTGGAGTGCTCTGACCTGACGGGCGATTTTGAGGTTACCGTATTTTCTGAAGTGCTTTCGCGCGCGCGCGATCTGTTTGAGACGGGTGCTCTGCTTCTGCTGCGTGTGTCCGCGGAGGATCGCGAAGGCGATGTTCGGCTGACATGCGAGGGGGTACGTCGGCTTGACACAGCGGCAGCGCAAACAACCTCGCAGCTCCATGTGTCGATCGGGGCTCCGGCGGCGCTGGATCAAGTGCGCCAGCGACTGGAAGCGGTAACGCCGCCGACGCCTCAGGAGGCCGGTGAAGCAATAATTCGGCTTAGACTAACCCCGGAACGCGGCGAAAGCGTAGATGATCGCCAGCGATCGGCATCAGCCGCGGCAATCAGGGATGTTGAGCTCCGATTGGGGCAACCGGTCCTTTGTACGCCGTCTATCCGTAGCGCGCTGCGATCAATTGAGGGCGTGCTGGATGTTGAGTTGGTCTGATCTTGCGTGACGCCCGCAAGGCATAGTTTTCGTGGCAAAAATCAGGCTCGAAACCGGGATGGCTTGATCTTTTGGTTTAACCCGAGTATGCGCGCGGTCATCACACACGCGTTTGTCGACTTCGGTGTTGGCGCAAGGTGCCCATAAGGGCGCGTTTCGCCGAGACATAAAGACAGCGCGGAGGAAAAACCGAAGGAGTTTGCAACATGGCGTTGCCAGAATTTTCCATGCGCCAGCTACTTGAGGCTGGCGTTCACTTTGGACACCAGACCCATCGCTGGGATCCAAAAATGAAGTCCTACATTTTCGGTGATCGCAACGGCGTTCACATCATTGATTTGTCCCAGACAGTGCCTCTGCTTCATCAAGCTTTGGTGCGGGTACGTGATGTGGTTGCTGGTGGTGGCCGCGTGCTTTTTGTCGGGACCAAGCGTCAGGCGCAGCAACCAGTTGCGGAAGCTGCCGCACGCTGCGCGCAATACTTTATGAATGTCCGCTGGCTTGGTGGCACTTTGACGAATTGGGAAACAATCTCCAATTCCATCCGGCGCTTGAAAGAGCTTGAAGAAACCCTCGACGGCGGTGCCAAAGGCTTGACCAAAAAAGAGCAGCTCATGCTCTCGCGCGAGAAAGAAAAACTCGACGCGTCGCTTGGAGGGATCCGTGATCTCGGCGGTTTGCCGGACCTGTTGTTCGTGATTGACGTCAAGAAAGAGGCAATTGCGATAAAGGAAGCAAACAAACTGGGTATTCCAGTGGTCGCGATCGTTGATACAAACTGTAATCCTGAAGGCGTTGAAATTGTTATTCCTGGTAATGACGATGCCTCGCGCGCCATCAGCCTATACTGCAATTTGGTTGCTGATGCTGTGATTGACGGCATTTCGGCCAGCCAGTCCGCGCTGGGGGTTGATTTTGGGGCGATGGAAGAGGTGCCTTTAGAACCTGCTCTGGCAGAGGTTCCCGCAGAGGAGGCCGCGTCGGCTAATGATGGTGCGGAATCTGCGGAAGAAGCGCCAGCGAACGCGAGCTAAGGCGCGCGTTCACAGTGGCCTAATAGACCCACTCGCCGGGTACAATTTCCTGGCGGGCGGATAAAAGTGGGCAACACGGAATAAATTATCGTTATTTCCGCATGTATTCCACCGAGTGGATTGGCAGCGGGAAGTACCTTATTGGTCGCCACTGTGCGGCCTGCACAATTAGGAGATCTTGAGAGATGGCGAACATTACCGCGCAAACCGTAAAACAGCTCCGAGAGATGACCGGTGCCGGGATGATGGACTGTAAAGGGGCGCTTAATGAAACCGGTGGCGACCTGGAAGCGGCTGTTGACTGGTTGCGGAAAAAGGGCCTGGCAAAAGCGGCGAAGAAATCTGGCCGCGCCGCATCGGAAGGGCTTGTCGCCGTTGCGCGCAACGACGCGGGAACAAAGGCTGTTCTGGTAGAAGTCAATTCAGAAACGGACTTTGTCGCGCGAAACGAAGTTTTCCAGAAGATGGTCGCTGACATTGCCAACGTGGCTTTAGACACGTCTGGCGAGGTTGAAGCGGTTCGGGCTTCGGCGTATCCGGATGCAGGAAAGTCCATCGAAGAACATATTGCTGAGATGGTTGGACAGATCGGCGAAAACATGTCGCTGCGTCGCTCGGCCGGAGTTTCGGTCGATGAAGGTGCCGTTGCCGCGTACGTTCACAGCCCGACGGTGGAGGGTGCTGGCAAGATCGGTGTGCTCGTTGGCCTGAAATCCAGCGGTGATGCACAAAAACTAGCCGAGCTTGGCAGGCAGATTGCGATGCACGTAGCTGCAGCGCGCCCGCTTGCTGCAACGGTTGGTGATCTTGATCCAACCGTTATAGAGCGCGAGAAGACGGTTCTGGCCGATCAGGCGCGTGCTTCAGGAAAACCGGAACAGATTATTGAAAAAATGGTCGAAGGCCGACTACGCAAATTCTACGAAGAATCTGTTCTGCTTGAGCAGATTTTTGTGATCGACGGTGAAACAAAGGTCGGCACGGTTATCGAGAATGCGGCAAAGGATGTCGGGGCACCGGTTGAGTTTGCAGGGTTCGCCCGCCTCGAACTCGGCGACGGCGTGGAAGCGTCTGAGGAAGACTAACCCCAGCATCACGGACATAAGAAATGATCATGCAAGCGCTTCACCCGAAACCGGGTGGAGCGTTTTTTTTAGCGTGTAATGTTTCTGCAAAGTGGGCCATATGGTTCTTGCCTGACATTGACCCCGCGGTGAATGCGCGCTAACCGGCCAGAAGGTAACAGGGGTAAAAGGACGATGACCATGCACGAGGCTTCAGACACCCCCACCAATGTAGACACCGGCGCTGCCGAGTTGCGATACAAACGTGTGCTTTTCAAAATTTCCGGTGAAGCCCTTATGGGGGACGGCGCGTTCGGGATTGATCAGTCTGTTGCCGCGCGGATCGCTGAGGAGATCGCTGAAGCGAAAGATCTCGGTGCGGAGTTGTGTGTCGTGGTCGGCGGCGGCAATATTTTTCGCGGCGTTAGTCAGGCGGCAAGTGGGATGGAGCGGGCGAGTGCCGATTATATGGGCATGCTTGCCACGGTCATGAACGCGCTTGCGCTGCAGAATGCCATGGAAAATATCGGGCTTTTTACCCGCGTTATGTCAGCATTCGAGATGACACAGGTGTGCGAGCCATATGTGCGCCGGCGGGCGATCCGGCATATGGAAAAGGGCCGGGTGGTCATTTTTGCTGCAGGTACAGGAATCCCGTTTTTTACCACCGACACGGCTGCCGCGCTCAGAGCTGCGGAAATGGGATGCGATGCGCTGTTCAAGGGAACACAGGTCGACGGGGTTTATGACGCGGACCCCAAAAAGGTAAAAAACGCCAAGCGGTTTGATCGCCTTACCTTCCACGAAGTCATGGTCCGTGACCTTAAAGTAATGGATCAGGCGGCAATTGCGCTTACCCGTGAGAATGATATCCCTATCGTTGTATTCCCAATCTCTGATCGTGGCGGCTTTGTTGGCGCGCTGACCGGCGCGGGGCCCCACACCACAATTGGCAGCGATTGATCGCGCCGGGGTGGAACCTGCCGACAAGAGTTTTGCATTTCTGCTTGTTTCTTCGTAGACCGCAGGGAAGTCAGCGGCGCGGCGTTTTTCGGTTGGCGATTGGCGAGTGCTGCATTACTGCAACCAAACTTGTTGCTGGCCTCAACATCGCCAAGATATTGCCTTTCGTTGGCGCCAGCTGAGTGACTAAGACCTGACAAGAGGAGAAACACCGTCATGAGTGCGGAAGGTCACGATTTAAAAGCCCTGGAAAAGAAGATGGACGGCGCGTTGAATGCGCTGAAAAATGAGTTTGCCGGTTTGCGGACGGGGCGGGCGTCGACGAGCCTGGTCGAGCCGATAACGGTTGAGGCTTATGGGTCGAAGATGCCAATGAATCAGGTGGGTACCGTCTCGGTGCCTGAACCACGCATGATCACCATCCAAGTTTGGGATAAAAGCATGGTTGGTGCCGTCGAGAGAGCCATTCGCGAATCGGGTCTTGGCATAAACCCGGTCGTTGACGGGCAGAATGTTCGCGTGCCCGTGCCGCCATTGACCGAAGAGCGCCGGGCCGAACTTGCAAAAGTTGCCGGCAAATACGCAGAGCAGGGCAAGGTCTCCGTTCGCAATGTCCGGCGTGAGGGTATGGAAGCAATCAAAAAAGCTGACGGTGTTGGTGAAGATGATCAAAAGCGCATGTCGGAGGAAGTCCAGAAACTTACCGACGATATGATCAAGAAAATCGACGAAGCACTCGTGAAAAAAGAAGCTGAAATCATGCAAGTTTAACGGTTTATCCGTTTCATCGGTATGTTTTTGGGGGCGTTTAGGAGGTAAATCCGCTCGTGTCCGTCCATACAGTACAATCTGCTGCGGATGATGATGTGTCTGAGGTGCCCCCCGGTGCGCTGACGGCACATGGCGTTCGTCATGTGGCGATTATAATGGATGGAAACGGCCGTTGGGCACGGGCGCGTGGTTTATCCCGGTCGGCTGGCCATCGGGCGGGCGTAGAGGCGGTCCGGCGCACGGTTGAGGCCGCACGTGATTTTCAATTTCAATCGCTCACCCTATACAGTTTTTCGACCGAAAATTGGCGCCGCCCTGCAACGGAAATTGCTGATCTCATGGCGCTCTTGCGCGAGTTTATCAGTAACGATCTGCGGACGCTGAAAAACAATGGCGTTCGTGTGAAGATAATTGGTGATAGAGAGAGTTTGGATTTCGACCTTCGCGCGCTGGTCAATCACGCCGAGAAGGAAACGGAGAAAAATGATCGGTTTTTGTTGCAGATCGCCTTTAACTATGGCGGACGTGACGAACTGGTCCGCGCAGCACAGCGTCTTGCCCAGGAGGCTAAAGTGGGTCGCCTTGACCCTTTGTGCATCACTGAGGCCGATCTGGCGGCACATCTCGATACGCAGCCTGAGAACGATCCGGACCTTGTAATTCGCACCAGTGGCGAAAAGCGGACAAGTAATTTCCTGCTATGGCAGGCAGCCTATGCTGAATACGTCTTTCTGGATGTGTTTTGGCCTGATTTTGGCGTAGATGATTTGGCACAGGCTTTGCGCCAATATGCGAAAAGAGAGCGCCGGTTTGGCGGTGTCGGCACTGCGGCGGGGTAGGGAAAAATCAATGGCCGACGATGAGACGGTGCAGGGCGATGCCCCGCATACCCCCGACACTTTAACCCGGCGCGTTTTGTCGTCGATAGCGCTAATCGTTGCAACGCTCGGTGCGTGTTATTTCGGCGGTGCGGCTTTCGTCGGCCTTGTAACCATTTTCATGGTTTTAATGTATTTTGAATGGGCCAGAATGGTTGAACGTGTTTCGTTTTCGCCCAGCTTTTTCATTCTGAGCGCATTTGGTGTCGTGGCTATTTTGCTCGCTGCAAATGGCTATTACCCTTTTGCGTTTGCGTTGTGCGTACTGGCTGGCATTACCATTCTTGCGAGCGTTCAGGACCAATCGGCGCGGCGCTGGCTGGCTCTCGGCGCTGTCTATATCTGTGCGCCATGCGTTGCGTTAATTTGGTTGCGCGGCGACGTGGCGAACGGCCGGGCGCTAACGATTCTTCTGTTTGCGATTGTATGGGCTGCAGACACGGGAGCCTATGGTTTCGGGCGGATTATTGGTGGACCACGTCTGTCACCAACATTATCCCCTGCAAAAACCTGGGCAGGTGCGATGGGCGGCGTATTCGCCGGGGGCCTGGTCGGTTTTGTGGCTGCGCCGCTCTTTGATAGTGCAAATATCTATTTTGCACTTATTGGGGGCGGGTTAGGGGTCGTATCAATTCTTGGCGACATTGCAGAATCTGCAGTCAAACGGCGTTTCGGCGTGAAGGACGCGAGTGGTCTCATCCCGGGGCATGGCGGCGTTCTCGATCGTTTAGATGGAATGATCTTCGTTGCGAGCGCGGCGGCACTTGTTCTTTATGGACAAAGTCTATTGTTGCGGTTTTGATTGCTGAGTTTAACAGACAAACATTAGCGGGGTTCGGGTGGCTAATCGAGACAACCCATCCACGACGTCGACGCGTCGTATCACTGTTTTGGGCTCTACCGGTTCGGTTGGCGTCAGCACCCTGGACCTTGTGGATTTCGCGACTTCACGACGCGATGCCGATCTGAGCATTGTAGCATTGACCGCGAACAGCAATGTTGCGCGCCTGGCCGCGCAAGCGAAGAAGTTCAGAGCTCAGTTCGTCGCGGTCGCAGACCCAGACAAATTTGGCGAACTGAAAAGCGCCCTGGCCGGTGAAGATATCGAAATAGGTGCCGGTCCCGCCGCGATCGAAGAAGCCGCCGCGCGAGATGCTGACTGGGTGATGGCGGCAATTGTTGGTGCTGCGGGATTGAAGCCAACGTTGCGGGCGGCAGAACGCGGCGCGGCAATCGCACTTGCAAACAAGGAATGCCTTGTTTGCGCCGGTACCATCGTCAAACGGGTCGTGGATGAGGCGGGCGGGGTGCTACTGCCTGTTGATTCTGAGCATAACGCCATTTTTCAGGTATTTGACACCGCTCTTCCTCATCGCGTTTCCCGGCTGATTCTGACCGCGTCCGGTGGGCCGTTCCGCACCTGGAGTTCTGAAGAAATGTCGGTCGCCACGCCGGCGCAGGCGGTTGCACACCCAAATTGGAGCATGGGCGCGAAAATCTCCGTCGACTCCGCGACCATGATGAACAAGGGGTTGGAGCTCATTGAAGCGGATCACCTGTTTCCAATTCCCCATGAGCGCATTGAGATCTTAGTGCATCCGCAATCTGTTATTCACTCAATGGTTGAATATGTTGATGGATCCGTGCTTGCCCAGCTTGGCACGCCAGACATGCGCACCCCGATTGCATCTACCTTGGCGTGGCCTGACCGGATTGAAAGCCCATCGGAAAAACTGGATTTCGCCTCGCTATCTGCCTTGTCTTTTGAGGCACCAGACCCTGTCCGCTTTCCAGCACTGAGGCTGGTGCGTGAAGTCATTGATAAATCAGGTGCTTATCCGGCAATTTTGAATGCGGCAAATGAAGAGGCCGTGGCAGCATTTCTTGACAACCGGATACCCTTTGGTGCCATTGCTGAGATCGTCGAAACGGCCTTGATTCAGGCCGACAAGCAAAATGTACCTACCGCGCTTAACCAGCTGGAGGACGCTTTGATCGCAGACAGTCTCGGTCGCCAGCTAGCGCAAGAGGCAATTCTATCTCGCACCGCCGCGTAATCGCCACATTTCCGGTAATTGTGGGTGCCAATGCTTGTGGTCGGTCGTCAGATGTTTAAAGTCCCGGTATAGACGGGGGCAGCGTACCTGGAGGAGGATCGTTTTTGGGTTTGTCGCTTTTTAAGTCCGACAGGGGTTTTGTCGGGCCCGCTCGGTGCGCAGGGTTTTGTCGCATCGGGCTTTGAACCCATTGCGAAATTAGTTGTTGGATGACTTTACCCGGTTTTTCGTTCGAACAATTGTTGATCCTGCCGATCGCTATTTCTGCTTTCATTGTTCTTTTGTCCATCATCGTCTTTTTCCACGAATATGGTCATTTTTCCGCGGCCCGGTTGTTGGGCGTGCGCGTAGACGTTTTTTCTATCGGTTTTGGCAAGCCCATTGCGCGCTGGCGTGACCGCAAGGGCACAGAATGGCGGATTTCCCGTTGGCCCCTTGGTGGTTACGTGAAGTTTTTTGGCGACGGGTCGCCGGCATCGAGCCCGAGCGCTGAAGTTCAAGAAGAACAAGCGCCGCGCCCGGCGACAACGCAATTTCCCCGCCCGGGGTCCGATGACGGTGAAACCGCCAGCATGAGCGAAGAAGACCGTAAGGTCTGTTTCCATTTAAAGCCCGTTTGGGCGCGCGCAATCATTGTCGCCGCTGGGCCAATGGCCAATTTCGTTTTGGCTGCGGCGATATTTTGGGTGCTGCTCATGTCTTTTGGGGCATATGTCTCGGCACCAAAGGTTGGCGAAGTCGTCGCCGATAGCGCAGCTGAAGCCGCTGGTTTTGCGCCCGGCGACCTGATCGTGTCCGTCAATAATCGCAAGATCCGGCGCTTTGATGACCTTACAATGGTTACCCGGCTGTCTGCAGGCGAGGTCCTCGTTTTTGAGGTTGAGCGTGACGGTGTTGTTGTCAAACTGGACGCCACCCCTCGGCGGCAAGAAATCGATGACGCATTTGGAAACAAGGCAGAGGTTGGTGTTTTAGGGATCGTCGGCGATCCAGGCGCTGCGGAGTTTGTTCGATATGGTGCCCTGCCGGCTTTGAAAGAGGCTTCAGCGCGGGTTTGGCAGGTCATTTCAGGCACTTTTAAGTTTTTGTCGCGGCTCGTGGTCGGGAAAGAAGACACCCGCCAGCTTGGTGGGCCAATCAAAATGGCTCAGTATGCAGGCCAGTCGGCGGTATCAGGGTTTCAGTCGGACGGTGAGCGGCCTGCCTTTATCGATAGTTTGCGGATCAGCCTGGCCAATTTCATCAATTTGGCAGCGGTCGTCTCAATATCGATCGGTTTTCTTAATCTCTTACCGGTCCCGGTCCTCGACGGCGGGCATCTTATGTATTACGCATACGAGGCAATCGTCGGCAGGCCTTTAGGGGCTGCGGCGCAGCAAATCGGTTTTCAGTTGGGAATTATTCTATTGGCGTCGTTTATGATCTTCGTGACCTGGAACGACCTCACCAATCTTCTCTCTCTTAATAGCTAGGTCGAAGCGATGAGTTTTGTTCAGTCGTTGAGTAACGTGTCTCAAACTGCCCTAGGCCGCTGCAGGAAAACCCTCGGGGCGGCTTGTGGTTCGGTGTTGCTTGCAGGCGCGGGCTATCTTCCTGCTGCGGCGCAAACACCCCTTGCAGCAGAACCCGTTGCACAAGTTGCACCCGTGATCCAGGCGATCTCGGTGCGTGGTAATCAACGGATCGAAGCGGCAACGGTTGCTTCCTATCTTGTTGTTCAACCTGGCCAACGGGCGAATGAAAAACTTCTCGATCTTGGTCTGAAGACCCTGTTTAACACCGGTCTGTTTTCAGACGTGTCCCTTGCGATGCAGCCTGACGGGTCGTTGCTGATCGAGGTGGAAGAGAATCCGATTGTCAACCGCGTTATTTTCGAAGGCAATAAGCGCGTTAAAGACGATAAAATTACCGAAGAAGTCCAGGTAACCGCCAGATCGGTTTTTACCCGCGCCAAGGCGCAAAGCGATGTCCAGCGTATTATTGAGGTTTATCGGCGCACGGGCCGTTTTGCTGCGACGGTGACGCCAAAGGTGGTTCCGCTGGAGCAGAACCGCGTCGATGTGATCTT
>SHAI01000176.1 GCA_004213235.1 Parvularculaceae bacterium | reverse complement strand
GAATGCCGGAGGTAGCTTCTGTCACCGCAGAAGAATGCCGCGACATGGGTGATGTCCGCGCCGAAATCGATCGTCTGGACCGCCAACTCGTTGCCCTGATAGCAGAGCGCACGCGGTATATCGAAGCGGCAGCTCGGATAAAGCCATCAGCAGATGATGTTCGCGTCGAATGGCGTATTCAGGATGTCTTGGACAAGGTTGCCGTGAGCGCAGGTCAATCGGACCTTCCCATCGAGATTGCCTTGCCCGTCTGGAAAGAACTGGTTGAGCGCTCCATTGCCCATGAGGCGGTGGTGTGGCGCAGTATTCGCGCCGGATCCGACGGTGAGTCGGGCGATCAGAGCACCGGTGCGGGCTGAATCCCGATTTAATTTGCCGTGCTGTTGATAAATGTGAGCGATTTATCGCAAGCCATGCTGGTACCGTGGCGCGCATCGGTCTATGCAAAATAAGAATCGACGCAGAAACGCTTTAGTGACTGAAAGGTTTTGAACATGAACAAGAATGAATTTATTGATCGTGTCGCTGATATGGCTGATATGACCAAAGCCGATGCTGGCAAGGCTGTTGATGCGGTATTCGATGCAATTACCGAAGCGCTAAAGGGCGGGGATGATGTGCGCCTCGTTGGATTTGGCACTTTCTCCGCGGGTAAGCGCGCCGCGCGCGAAGGCCGCAATCCAAGAACCGGTGAAACCATCCAGATACCAGCATCGATTCAGCCCAAGTTTTCCGCAGGCAAAGGCCTGAAAGAAGCGCTGAACTAGAATTCTTCACTCTTGAACGAATTTGAATCGGTGGGCGGAGTCGTGTTTTGCCTGCCCGATTTCCGAGGCGATGCTTAAATATCGTGAAAACGCTCTGGCCTTAGCTGGGGCGTTTTTTATCGCCAAAAAATTATCGACGACAGCCTCACGAATGACTTGTTTTATGCGCGCGCTTTTGCTTTTGTGCGCGCTCACCAAGGGCGGTTAGCTCAGCTGGAAGAGCGGCTGGTTTACACCCAGTAGGTCGGGAGTTCGAACCTCTCACCGCCCACCATTCCTTCTCTCGCGACAATTCGCTGCGCTCATGTCTCCGAGGTGCGGCCTTACCGGCCGACGCGCGGTCGCGCTTGCTAACTCTTTGAGTTCGAGGTGAGCCCATTCCGGCCCACCATTTTGCAAAATCAGAAAGTTCGGCGTGTTCGCCGGTGGGGTGACCGCAGGCATCACAGCGAAATGGGCGCTGCATCCAAGTGCTTCGGCAATTCACCGTTCGAATTTTCATGCCAATAAACTGTTGCATCGCGCGCTACACAGTGCCGGTAGATGTGCATTTTTAACAGACACCAGCTGCTAATGCGCTCAACTTGTGCCCTCAATCGCGCGATGAGGGCTTAATCCCTCCGTATCATGAAATAAAGCGCGTGCCTGAAAATGGGTATAATTTCCCGCGGCGCGCAGTTTGGCCTTTGATTTTATCACGAACCTGTTTCGATTGAGCCGCCAATGCCGCTGAAGCGCCAGCGATCCACCATGGGGCAAACATATGGACCCCGTGCATTTGGACCCCGTGGTTTACTGGTCGGAGCGGCGGGATTTGAACCCACGACCCCTTGACCCCCAGTCAAGTGCGCTACCAGGCTGCGCTACGCTCCGGCCGAACGCGCCTTATAAGCGCGGTGAGATGCCAGGGCAATGCTCCCATCACTGTTCGGTGCGCGAATTTCGCAATTAGAAAATCCACAGCCGCAAAAATTTACTTGTCAAAGAGCCCGCTGTTTCCAGCCATCACGCCATCTTCTGGCGGACATGACGAACACTATACGGGCACTCCAGGGGTGTTCGATAAGTTTTTGCGGGCGATTTAGCGGGTAACGATTCGGTTCCATGCCGCGAGCACGTCATCCATGCGTGTCTCGTCACCGATCAAACCGTCATGAACGAGTAGGCCGGTCATCAAGGCCCGAGAAATGGTCAGGCCGACCTCTACTTCCGCGCGGGGGGCATCATCCGGGTAAAGGGCGGCGAGTTCGCGCTCTATACCTGTGCGCCAATCCTCCAGTGCGGGCGTGATGCGTTCTTTCAGCGGCAGGTCGGTGCGTGCTGCAAAAAGAATTTCCAGTAACGCCGCGTATTCTGCGGTTCTGAACTGCTCGCGCCAGGACCGGAATAAAGCCTCGCGCAAGCCTTCTGGCCCGCGTGAAAGCTCGTGTTTGATCTGAGCAAACCAGCGCACGCTGCGGGATAAGAGAAACTCTGCGGTTGACGCCATCAGGTCGAGCTTTGCCGGGAAGTGGTGCTGCAGCGCGCCAGGGGTAATGGCGCACGCTTTCACGACCCTGTTAATGCTGGTGTTATGATAGCCGGTCTCGGCCAATACCCGCGTCGCCCCTTCATAAATCCGTCGCCGCATTTCCGCGCTTTTGGCCGCCTGACGGCCGGGCGCAGACTGAACTGCATATGATGATTGATTTGTGTCGAATTTCGTCATACCCATAAAAACAATACAAACGAACTCTTTTGTCAAACTCTCTTAGCAGTAGATTTTGAGCAAAGCTGTCCGATGGCCAACCGTCGCGCCAGCGAGCTCAGAAAGGCCTCGAACAGAGAAGGGCCTCGAACAGAAGACCGAGATTTGAGGGCCAGGACAGAAGGCCGAGATTACAAAGGAAGGCACCGATGCCGGTTTTTGAAAGCCAGATTGACGTAAAATCCGCCGCCTTCGCTGACAACCGGCAGGCGCATCTGAAGCTGATCAACGAATTTCGCGCCCTGGAGGAGAAAATTGTCGCGACATCGGCGCGCGCAAAACCAAAGTTCGACAAGCGCGGGCAACTTCTCCCGCGCGAACGACTGGCCATGGTGCTGGATCGCGGTGCGCCGTTTTTAGAAATCTCCACCTTGTGCGGCTACAAGATGGACGATGACGATGGCGATAGTCAGATTTCCGGTGGTGGGGGCATTTCCGGGATCGGTTTTATCTCTGGTGTGCGCTGCCTCATCACAGCGTCGGATAGCGGCATTAAAGGCGGTGCCGCAACGCCCATGGGGGTGGATAAGGCCTTGCGGGCGCAGGCCATCGCCCTGGAGAACAAGCTTCCCTTTGTCCAGCTGGTGGAAAGTGCCGGGGCAAACCTGTTGCGCCAGTCGCAGATGTTTGTTGCCGGTGGTCGCTCCTTTGCCAATCTGGCCCGACTTTCAGCCGCGGGGTGTCCGGTTATTGCGGTGGTACACGGAAGTTCTACCGCAGGCGGTGCCTATCAGACGGGGCTGTCCGATTATGTGGTTGCGGTTCGTGGGCGGACGAAAGTCTTTCTCGCCGGTCCGCCATTGTTAAAAGCGGCCACCGGTGAGATTGCGACCGATGAGGATCTGGGCGGTGCTGAGATGCACTATCATGTGTCCGGGACCGCGGAATATATGGCTGAGGATGACCGCGATGGTCTTCGTATCGCGCGTGATATTATCCGCAAGCTACAATGGAATGAAACGCCCGGCGGGGCAGCAAATTCAAACTATAAAGAACCGATCTACGATCCGGAAGAAATCCTGGGTGTGACGCCTGCGGATTACCGAACGCCTTATGATGTGCGTGAGAATATAGCCCGTATTGTCGACGGGTCAGATTTGCTTGACTTCAAGCCGGGCTATGGCAGCGCGACCGTTTGCGTGCAGGCGGCCGTTGCCGGGCACGCAATTGGCATCATCTCTAATAATGGTCCCATTGATGCGGACGGGGCGACAAAGGCTGCACAATTCATTCAGTTGCAATGCCAGGCCAATACGCCAGTTGTCTTCCTGCAGAACACAACCGGCTATCTCGTCGGCACGGATGCGGAACAGCGCGGCATCGTCAAACATGGGTCGAAAATGATCCAGGCGGTGACGAATATGACCGTGCCGAAATTCACCTTTCAGATCGGCGCAAGTTTCGGCGCAGGGAATTATGGGATGTGCGGGCGCGCATTTGACCCACGGTTCATTTTCTCCTGGCCGAATAATCGGATTGCCGTGATGGGCGGTGAGCAGGCGGCAAAAACCATGATGATTGTCGCCGAGGAGGGAGCAAAAAAGCGCGGCCAGGAAGTCAATACGGCCTATTTTGAGGCCATGGGACAGGAAATCATCAAAAAGTATGATGCGGAAAGCCAGGCTCTCTTTGCCACGGCGCGCTTGTGGGATGATGGCCTGATCGACCCGCGCGATACGCGAAAAGTGCTGGCATTTTGTCTCGACACGGCAGCGGAAGCCGCCGCGCGCGAACTGCGTCCGAATGTGTTCGGTGTGGGGAGGATGTGACCAGGTCACACCGCCACGCTTTTTGACAAATGAGACTAAACAGGAACAATGACATGCAATTAACCGCCGAACATCACGCTTTACGCGACACACTGAAAAAATTCATTGAAAATGAAATAAATCCCCATGTTGATGAATGGGAAGAAAAAGAAATATTTCCAGCCCATGACGTGTTCAAGGGCATGGGGGATCTGGGTCTGCTGGGCGTAACCAAGCCCGAAGAATATGGTGGTATGGGGCTTGACTGGTCCTATGGCGCAGTGGTTGCGGAGACGCTGGGGCATATCAAGTGTGGTGCTATCCCCATGGCGATCGGTGTGCAGACCGATATGGCAACACCGGCGCTGGCGAAATTTGGTTCAGATGCGGCAAAGGAAGACTTCCTGAAACCATCCATATCAGGCGATTATGTGGCCTGTCTTGGTGTTTCTGAGGTGGGGTCAGGTTCTGATGTCGCCTCGATTAAAACCACGGCGAGCAAAGACGGTGATGATTATATCATCAATGGCGGCAAAATGTGGACCACCAGTGGGACACAGGCGGATTGGATGTGTCTTCTCGCCAACACGTCGGACGATGCGGCGCACCGGAATAAAACGCTGATATGCCTGCCTTTGAAAGATGACAGTGGTAAGCACCGCGATGGTGTAACCGTGGCGCGAAAACTCAAAAAACTCGGCATGCGGTCATCGGATACGGCTGAGTTTTTCTTTGAAGATGTGCGCGTACCCCAACGCT
>SHAI01000175.1 GCA_004213235.1 Parvularculaceae bacterium | reverse complement strand
GTCACCGTGTTGACAGCGCGCCGGCTTGGCAAGGGCGGATCAAGCGTTTGGGCGCAAGGTGGTATTGCGGCAGCGGTGGCTGCGGATGATTCGCCACAATTACACCTCGCCGATACATGCGCCGCTGGCGCAGGTCTGGTCGAGCACGAGCCAGCGCGCCTTTTGTGTGAGGAAGGACCGGCCCGCATCGACGATCTGTTACGCTATGGGGTTCAATTTGATCAGACAGCCGATGGATCCTTGAAAGTTGGCCGTGAAGCTGCGCACCAGCGCAACCGTGTGGTACACGCTGGCGGCGACCAAGCGGGCGCGGCAATTATGAACGCCCTGGCGCAGGCAGCATCACGCGCGCCGCACATCACAATCCTGGAGCGAATGGTCGTCGAAGATTTGTTGACGGACGAAAACGGGCATGTCGCCGGCGCATTGGTTTATGATGTCGCTCAGGAAAAGCGGGTCAACATGTCTGCAAACGCGACCGTTCTCGCGACGGGCGGTCTGGGCGGGTTATATTCGGTAACAACCAACCCGGTACGCGCCCAGGGCCATGGCCTTGCTTTTGCCGCCAGAGCGGGTGCCGTCATACGCGATCCTGAATTTGTGCAATTCCACCCGACCGCCCTGGACGTCGGTCAGGACCCTGCCCCTCTTGCCACCGAAGCATTGCGCGGCGAGGGAGCCTATCTCGTCAATGGCGATGGGCGGCGGTTTATGGATGACTATCATCCGGATATGGAGCTTGCCCCGCGCGATGTCGTCGCCCGCGCGGTCGAAGCGGAACGAAATGCCGGACGCGGTGCCTTTTTAGACGCGCGCGATGCCATCGGCGACAGGTTTGAAAAGAAATTTCCAACCGTTTTCGCCGCAGCGAAAGAGGCCGGTTTCGACCCGTCCAACACCCCTTTCCCGATTGCGCCCGCGTGCCACTATCACATGGGCGGCGTCCTGACCGACACCAATGGCCGGACAACACTGCCTGGTCTCTATGCGGCTGGGGAAGTCGCATCAACCGGTGTTCATGGTGCCAATCGCCTGGCGTCAAACTCCCTTTTGGAGGCGGTTGTTTTCGGCGCACGCATCGCGCAAGACCTGCATCAGCACCCCCCTCCCCCACATGGCCCCGGAACTGCGCCGCGGGACCGGCTTGATTTGCCACCAAGACCGGCCGACGGTGCGGCAATCCATGATCTGCGCGTTTCAATGTCGCGTGCTGCCGCGCTTCTCCGGTCCGAAGAAAGCCTTGAGACAGCTGCGCACCTGATCGATTCCACCCTCAACAATGCCGATACCAGCGGGCTTTTTTCCGCCGCAGTAACGGCAAAGCTGCTCGTTAGCGCGGCACAACACCGCCAGGAAAGCCGCGGCGCTCATATGCGTACGGATTTTCCGGTAAAGTCCGAAACGCCCTATCATAGTGATTGCCGCTGGGAAAACGGCGGTGTTCATGTCACCCACACACAAATGTCTGAGAGCTGATGACAAGGTTTATTCCCTCCCCGCCACACGCGCTTATTCAAGAAGCTGTTGCCCGCGCCCTTGCTGAGGATTTAGGGCTAGCTGGCGACGTGACGACGAATGCCTGCATCCCTGCTGATGCGACGGTCAGTGCAGTGATAAACGCTCGCGCACCGGGGGTTATCGCCGGCTGCGCCCTTGCCCGCGAAGCGTTTCACCAGGTTGATCCTTCAATTGTCATCAAAGAGGCCTCAGCAGATGGCACGCGCGTGAGCGCTGGATGTGCGGTTATCGAACTTGAAGGGCGCGCGCGCAGTATTCTGATTGCGGAACGTGTAGCGCTTAATTTTCTGTGCCATTTATCGGGCATTTCCAGCGCGACGGCAGAATTTGTAGAAAAGACCATTGGAACCAATGCGAACATCGTTTGCACACGGAAAACAACCCCGACCCTGCGTGCTTTTGAAAAACACGCGGTCAATTGTGGTGGGGGCAAAAACCACCGGTTCGGCTTGTTCGATGCGGTCATGATTAAAGACAATCATATCGCAGCATGCGGCGGCGATATCAACGCGGCGATCGCCCGCGTGCGTGCAGCAATCGGGCATACCGTCAAGGTGGAGGTGGAGGTCGACCGGCTCGACCAGTTAGAAACGGCCCTCAAAGCTGGCGCGGACATCGTTCTTCTGGATAATATGACCACTGATGAATTACGCACGGCAGTTCAGCAAAACGCCGGGCGGGCCATTCTCGAAGCATCTGGCGGGGTGAACCTTGATAGCGTCGGCGATATTGCTGCCACAGGTGTCGACTTGATCTCGACGGGGTGGATTACCCACTCAGCACCCGCTTTGGATCTGGGGCTGGATTTTAAATAAAAGCGCAGCAAACCTACATCGCCACGGGCGCGGCTTCTTTTTCCCAGCGGTTTTTTACGCGATAGAATTTGTGCTTTCCAATGACGGCAGTCGGCGTCAGTGTCTGCGCCCAATATGGGTTCACGTAATTCGCGTGATAATGGGTTGCCTGCCTCGTCACGGCTAAACGCATGCCCGACAGAGCAGCGGCCGCCACCATCTGGCTTTGGTTCCAGAGCCTTGCATTCAACCGCCGCTTCATCGAGCCGTCGCAGGTGAACGAGAATTGACAGCCGGTCTTGCGCTCTGCCCCCTGGAACACAACGCCGCAAATTGAATTTGGATAGGTCACGCTTTTAACCCGGTTTAGCACCACATCCGCCACGGCCATTTGGCCAACCCGGGGCTCGCTACGGGCTTCATAATAGATCGCCTGCGCCAGGCATTTATGCTCTGCTGCACCAGCGCGCACCTTCGCCGCTTCGTCGGGCTGCCAGTCGATCAAATCATCAATCTGCGGCGTTTCAGTCAGAAAATCCGAAATCTGTGGACCAGGCTTCAGGCTTGGCCCAATTAATGCGGCGTGCATTTCCGCCGTTTCAACGGCCAGATGCGAAGCCAATGCCGCGACAATCCTTGCTTCGCTTTCAATCTCTGCCTCAACAGCTCGAATTAACGCGATTTCATGGGTCGATGCCGCCGCACTGAACGCGGCGACAAATAATGACACAGCAATCCCCGCCGCCGCCAAAAGGCTGCGAAACTTCCAGTTCAGTTCTGGAATGCGCTGATATTCTGCTATCGTCATTAACTTTCCCGGAACTGTATTTAACAGCCCCTTTCTGACTTGAACGAAAAACCGCCTATCGGTGTTAGCAAAACGCTACATAGGTTGCGAAAGCGCAAATATCACGCAACCTTACCAAAAATTGAGCAACGAACGCCGAATTTTCAACTTCCTGAACACAAATGTTTAGGACTTTCCACGCGGTTCAACCAAGACAGGCACCGCCGGTCAAGGCAGATTGACCGTCTGAGCCAACTCGTAGAACAAATGTTGCGTTGCAGCAACTCAAAAAGCACGTTTAGGTTGCAACACCATCGAGATCAAAGCCCAATCGCGTCATTTTCCATAAGATTTCAGTGCCGCCTGCGCTGCAGCAAGCCGGGCAATTGGCGTGCGATAGGGCGAACAGGACACGTAATCCAGACCAATTTCATCGACGATATGAATGGAAGCTGGGTCGCCGCCATGTTCTCCGCAGATCCCAAGCTTGATATCCGGCCGGCTGGCACGCCCCTTCTCTACCGCAATCTTGACCAATGCCCCGACACCGTCCGGATCGAGGGTGACGAACGGATCGTGCGCAAATATTTTAGCGCGCAGATAGTCAGGCATGAATGACGAGGAATCATCGCGTGACAAGCCATAGGTCGTCTGCGTCAAATCATTGGTGCCAAATGAGAAAAATTCCGCACTTTGTGCAATTTGATCAGCCGTCAACGCCGCTCGCGGCAGCTCAATCATGGTGCCAACAAGGTATGATATTTCAACCCCGGAGGCTTCCACCACTGATGCTGCTACCGCATCTATCTTCGCTTTTAAAAACTCCAGCTCCCGCCGGTCACCGACAAGCGGCACCATAATCTCCGGCATCACTGCATCACCGGTTTCACGCGCCACATCTATTGCAGCCTCGATAATCGCACGCGCCTGCATTTCGTATATTTCAGGGTATGAAACACCCAGGCGACATCCACGGTGCCCAAGCATCGGATTGAACTCTCGCAACATGTGCGCACGTTCTTTGAGTGCTTGCGCATCCATCCCGGAAGATTTCGCCACCTCGTTTATCTCGTCATCCGAATGCGGCAAGAATTCGTGCAAAGGCGGATCGAGCAGGCGCACCGTCACGGGCAGTCCTTTCATTACCCGGAACAGTTCGTTAAAATCAGAACGTTGCATTGGGAGCAGCTTGGCCAGCGCCGCCTCGCGTCCAGATTTCGTCTCAGCAAGGATCATTTCCCGAACAGCAACAATGCGCTCTGCGTCAAAGAACATATGCTCGGTACGGCAAAGCCCAATACCCTCTGCGCCAAACCCGCGCGCGACCTCCGCGTCATGCGGCGTTTCTGCGTTGGCGCGCACGCGCATCCGCCGATGCTGATCCGCCCACACCATCAATTCCGCAAAATCCCCCGCCAGCTCCGGCTCAATGGTGGCGACTTCACCAACATATACCTTACCCTCGCCGCCATCGACCGTGACGAGATCACCCTTCTTTAGAACACGTCCCGCAACAGAAAGCTCTTCAGCGTCGAGATTAATCTTTAAATCACCCGCACCACAAACGCATGGTCGGCCCATGCCACGGGCAACAACGGCCGCATGGCTCGTCATACCACCACGCGCGGTGACAACGGCCGCCGCAGCATGCATGCCGTGGATATCCTCAGGGCTGGTCTCGACCCGAACAAGGATAACGCGGCGGCCTTCCTGCGCGAGGCGTTCAGCTTCATCGGCATTGAAAACCACTTCCCCTGATGCAGCACCTGGCGATGCTGGCAAGCCAGATAAAAGAAGGTCCCGCGGCGCATCAGGATCAAGGCTTGGGTGCAGCAATTGATCGAGCGAGTGCGGATCAATACGCTGCACCGCTTCATGTTCTGAGATTTTACCTTCTTTACACAAATCAACAGCAATTTTAAGCGCAGCGCCCG
>SHAI01000174.1 GCA_004213235.1 Parvularculaceae bacterium | reverse complement strand
TAGATTAATAGTGCCGCCCGCCCGTTGAATAGCGTCAAGCTTGGTCTTCGGTGTCGTCTGGGGCACCATAATTTCAGCGGACAGGCCTCTGGTTGTTGCAGTCATTGAAAGGCCAATAGCATGGTTGCCAGTGGACGCAGAGGTCACCACTTTGTTGGGCACAGGATTACGGGTGAGAAAAGCGTTAGGCCCTCGAATTTTAAACGAGCCGCTCGGCTGGGCTGCTTCGTTCTTCATCCATAAGGTCTTACCGCCGGGCAAAACACTGCGCAGCAAAGGAGTGCGTATTTGCTCGCCAGTGTGAGGCGATTTGGAGGGGCGCTGCGCGGTTTTTTGCGCGGAGGTTTTTTGTAATCCATATGTCTCGGGGTTGGCATCAAGCGGCGGGCGATCGCTGCGGGTTAAGTCGTCGTTTCCGCGTGCATAGCTTATGTCTAAAAACGTAGGTACCGTCGCTGCCAAGAGGCGATCATTGTAATGAAAATCATACCGTAGCCGAGGCGGTGCAGAGACCAGGTTCTGAATGATCTGGCGGTCGCATCCGGGCGACATGTAAAAGTTTCGGTTCAATGCGTAGAACAACGTGCCCAGCGAGTATGTTCGATACAGCTCAAGCCCCATGAAATCGATTGACCGTTCTTGCGCCGCCGGAGGCAGTGTCGCCAGCCACTCCGCGTATTTTTGCTGTAGCCAAGGAGAGTTTTGGGCTTCGCTGCTGTCCAGCATCAACAATTTCACACCGGTTTCTGGTGAGATACCAGCACCACCCTGCGCCGCATGGGATTTTATACCGATATTCCGCCATAGCACCGCTTTGCTGATATCGGTCACATGCCCACGCAAGACTGTACCGCCAGGGGGCAACAGCCGTGTCGCGGCGAGCTCGCGCCCAACTTGGATGAATTTTTTGCCCATCCCCTTTTTGGAAAAAAATTCCGGGTTCACGCCCGTAGCGCCCGTGGCGACCGCCCGTTCAGTCAGTAAGCGTTTTATCAATCGTGGGCGTAATGCCGTAATTGTTACGACAATTCGAGGGTTGAAACGTTCTTCAAATCCATCAAGGCTGAGCTGATCTGGCGCAACAAATGAGACACACGTCGTCAGGCAGAAGGTGCGATCTTCCAGTATATCAATGGCTTTTATAACCCGCGCCGACGTCACTCATCGCTAGGTGGCAAAAGCCCCTTGGCATTCGAACAAAAGGCCGCATAAATGAGTTCAGAGACCGGAATGTAAACGCGACAAGTCCACAGTTATTATAGAGCTTTCGCCAGCAGTCACCTTAGTAGCCATACAAAATGGTGACTAACTTTCGTATTCAGAGCCTATCCAAACGTAGCTTGTTATTAACTAAGAGGCCGCATGAGCTAAAGCCAGTGGTAAAGGGAGGAGTGATTTGAGGGGGCGTCTGTTTTGAGCCGTCGATCACATTGACGCTGCGATATATCCCCGAAGAGCTGCATGTTGATGAAGGGGGTAGTGTGTTCATTTCCCAAATAATCACTGCTGTGATCCTTCCAATGACGATACATTGAAAATGTTGGCCAAATTCGGATCAATATGCCAAACGTAGACAATAACCGACGCAAAGCCGAAGCAAATAGGCAGATGAGCAAAGACTATCAAATCGCGGCTTTGTGGATGCAAGGCCCGCTTAGTTTTCTAGAACAGTTATGCCTTAAGTCGTTTGTGGACGCAGGCCATCATGTGAAACTGTATCACTATGGTGAGTTGCAAAATGTCCCCGATGGCATTGAATTGGCCAGCGCCGATGATGTTTTGCCTGATTACAACGTATTAACCCATGCTCGTACCGGCAGCCCTGCGCTGCACTCGGATATTTTCCGCTACAAAATGTTGGCGCAAAGCAGCCACACGATCTGGGCCGATACCGATGCCTATTGCATGAAAAAATTCGAAACACCCAATGGGCATTTCTACGGTTGGGAAAGCGTAAAACACATTAACGGAGGCGTTCTGGGCCTGCCGCAGGATTGTGATACTTTGGGTGAGTTGTTGGAATTCACGTCAGACGAGTACGCGATACCCACGTGGTATGGAGACGAGTATACCCGCGAACTGGAAGAGGCGCGTGATGCCGGAAATCCCGTGCACGCAAGCGAGCAACCGTGGGGCGTTTGGGGTCCGCATGCCGTTACGCACTTCCTTCACAAAACCGGCGAGGCGAAGCACGCGCTACCTCAAGAGGGCTTATATCCGTTCACCTACAAAGATCGCCGGATGATGCTGAAACGCAATTTTGATACAGCGCCTTACATCACCGATAACACCTATTCAGTGCATCTCTACGGACGCCGGATGCGGGCAAGACTGGTCGAGAAAGAAGGTGGCGCACCACATCGCAAGAGCCTGTTGGGACAGCTGCTTGTAAAGCATGCGATTGATCCGGCAAAGGCACCTCTGCCGATGCCAAGGGCGATGAAGGAAGCTGCCGCCGCCAAGGTTGAAGCCGCGTCCACGCCGGTGCCTGCCGCCGTGCCAAAACGTTTGCCTGCCGCCGAGCGCGTGGGACGTGGTCAGATGAATCTAACAGATTTGGCTGATAGCTATGGATCGGACAAAGGATCAACCAAGCACCGCTATACTGAGCTGTATCAGATGCTATTTCTGCCGTTTCGTGGACGAAAAATCAATTTTCTTGAAATGGGATTACTGATTGGCGGCCCCGAACATGGCATCGACAAAGATCGCAAAACTGAGGATTTACCATCAATCCGCATGTGGATGGAATATTTCACCAAGGCGCAAGTGCACGGGCTGGATGTTTCAGACTTCTCTTGGTTTAAACATGATCGTTTCAAGTTTTTCCGCTGCGACATGGATACGCGCGAAAACATCAATGAAGCCTCTAAAAGCATGCCCGATATGGATATCATCATTGATGATGCCAGTCATGCCTCGCATCACCAACAAAATGCGTTCTTGGAACTGTTTCCGCGGCTGAATTCTGGCGGGCTATATATTGTCGAAGACCTGCGCTGGCAGCCCCGAATGATGGAGCAAAAAGGCATCACTAAAACTGCCGATCTGTTCCAGATCTACCAACGCGACGGCGTGTTTTCACATACCGATCCGCAGGTGCAAGATCAGTTTAACGCGTTGCGGGCCGATATTTCGGGCTGCTTCGTGTTCCAGGCGGGATATAACAAGCGCAAGCGCGACCAAGTCGCGGTAATCCATAAACGGTAACGTAAATGTCGGAGACCCCACCTGATCCTGATTTGAACACTGTACCAAACTGGTATCGCGACATTTTTCCGGCAGGCGAACATGAAGGATATTATCAAAAGTTTGGCAATCATGCGGCGTGTTTCATTGATCGGGGCGCACATCAGCTAGTGGTGACATTTGACAACCTGGCTGAAGCGGGTGGTCGGCATTTGGCGCGCGAACCTTGGGCCGGTAAATTCTGCGCCGACAACGGGTGGAGCCATCTGGGTATCTTTGCCCAAGGTCCCACGTGGTTTCGTGACCAGCGTTTGATCCACTGGATGGAGCAACAACGCGACGCAGGTTTTTTCGACGGGTTCGACCGTGTTGCATTTTGCGGCACATCGATGGGCGGGTTCGGCGCGCTGACATTTTGCGATCTTTCACCAAATGCCACGGTGATTGCGTTCAGCCCTCAAACCACATTGGCCGCAGATTTGGTCCCATGGGAAAAACGGTTCAACAAGGGGCGACGTCAGGACTGGTCGTTGGCTTATTCGGATGCGGCCGAGCACACCGCAAGCGCTGCACAGGTTTTTGTGGTCTATGATCCGTTTTTAAATCTTGATGTTCATCATATCGACCGATTGCATGGCTCCAACATCATACCATTGCACGGATTCGGGTTGGGGCATAGATCGGCCTTGGTGCTACGCCGTATGGACCGGCTGAAGCCGGTGATGCAGCAAGCAATCAACGGGACTCTGACGCCCGCATTATTTTACCAGATGATCCGAAATCGCAAAGATATTTACATGTACCGTGCAAACATGGAAAGCTATCTAGAAGCGCGTAACCGGCCAGAGTTGCAGATTTTTTTTCGCGCCGCCTTTAGGCGCCGCCGCAAATCCAGAGCCGCAACATGAGCGCAGACCCCGCGACCACTCCTGAAGAAACCCGCGAAGATTGGCGGGCTCGTTTGGCCGACTTAGGCCAGAAGGAAGGATTTTTCGAAGATATCGGCGATCAGCACTCCGCGTTGTTTGTACGCCGTGGTGACACATTGGTCGTAACATTCGACAATCTCGATCACGTATATGAGCGCGGCGAAGATCGGATGCCGTGGGGGTTTGGGTACACCACATCGCGCGGCTGGTCCGTGTTGGGTTTGATGGCGCATGGCTGGACCTGGTACCGCGATGAAGCAGTGCATGATTTCTTTGATCGATTACGTGACGACGGCTTCTTTGATAAATTCAAACGAGTGGTGTTTTACGGAGCTTCAATGGGAGCTTACGCGGCAGCGGTTTTTTCTGCAGCCGCGCCAGGTGCCACAGTGATTTGCATTAGCCCGCAAGCGACCCTTGACCGTGATGTCACGTCTTGGGAAACAAGATATCATAAGGCTTGGAAGCGTGATTACAACAACCGCTATGGCTATGCTCCCAATATGATCGCACAGGCGAACAAGGCCTATTTATTCTATGATCCGACTGCGCCGCTGGACGCTATGCATGCTGCGTTGTTTCAGTCAGACAACATTGTCCGGATGAAATGTCGATTTATGGGTCATCGGATCGCGTCGTTATGGGCCAATATGGGTGTGCTGAAACCCGTGATCGAAGGCTGCATTGAGGGCACTTTAACGCAGACCCAATTTTACCGCTTAATGCGCGCGCGTCATACCACTCCACGCTATCAACGCGAAATGCTGGATCGACTAAAGGCGCAAAATCGACATGCCTTGTTGGTGCGCTATTGCAAACATATCTTATCTGTTAGGCGCGGGCCTAAGTTTCGCCGCGAAATGCAAAATTCGCGGCGCATTCTGGAGCGGCAAAAATGACGGACAAGACGCTGATCTTGCACATCGGATCACCAAAAACCGGAACAACCGCGATTCAAGGCTATCTCAAAGGGAACGTTGATGCCCTACGCA
>SHAI01000173.1 GCA_004213235.1 Parvularculaceae bacterium | reverse complement strand
AGCGCGAGTGATTTTGAATTTATCCAGATCCACAACAATCTCGACGATGGTGTTGAGTGGTTCGGCGGTACAGCGAACATCAAGAACCTCGTTGTTACCGGTGCGGGGGATGACTCACTGGACTGGACTGATGGTTGGACGGGTACGGCGCAATTCGTTGTGGTTGATCAAAGCGAGCTGCGCGGCGACCGCGGTATCGAAGGTGACAATCGCAATGGGTCAAATGATCTGACGCCGCGTTCCGCCCCTTCAATTGCGAACTTTACGTTCCTTGGTGGTGCCTCTGGCGACACTGGCATGGTTCTGCGCCGTGGTACGGCGGGCGACTACATCAACGGCATCATTACGGACTTCCAGGATGCCGGAATTGATATCGACGATGCAGCAACGGCGGCGCAGGCAGACGCAGATGCACTTCGTTTTTATTCGATGCTGGTTGCGGGTAATGCGGAAAACCTTGAAACCGATGATGACGCTGGTGACGCAGCAATGGTTGCGGCGTTCAGCCGTGACGGTCGCAATAACGCCCAAGCGGCGGACACCACGCTAAACGGTCTCTTTCCGGGAGCCACTGAAGGCGCTGTGGTGGCAACGACGCCATCAAGTGTGAACAGTGTTCTGGCGGATATTGACGCTACTGGCGCAAACGTCGACTACATTGGTGCTTTTGCGCCGGGCACAACTGCCTCAAGTGCTGGTAACTGGGCCGCCGGATGGACGATTGGTCTGCCATTTGATGGTTCATCCGCAGGCTGCCCAACAGGCACCGTTGAAACGGCGACAGCTGTCCCTGCAGGGCGCACGGAAGAACGTATCTGTATTTTGTCAAGCGGTACGGCAATCACCCAGGATATCACCCTGACCCGCGGAAACCTCTATCAGCTTGAAGGTGCGGTTTTCTTCGGTAACGATAATGCAGACAGTGCAACCCTAACGGTTGATGCCGGTGTGACACTCTTCGGCTCAACCGGTAATGATTACCTCGTGATCTCCCGAGGGTCACAAATCGTCGTGAACGGTACGGCGCAATCGCCTGTCATCATGACCAGTCGCGAAGATATCAATGGCAACAATGTTGACGATGGCAATGACGCCAATGGTGTTGAAAGCGATGCAAATGGCCAATGGGGCGGGGTGATCATCTCCGGTAACGCGCCGATTAATGACTGTAATGACAACACGCAAACCGGTGGTACGGTTGCGTGCGTGAAATCGGGAGAGGGCGGTTCGGGCCTCTTTGGCGGTAGTGATGCCGCCGATGATAGTGGCAGCATCACCTATCTTCGGGTTCAATATGCGGGCTTCCGGGTTAACGATGAGGACGAGCTGAACGGTATAGCGTTCCAGGGCACGGGGTCCGGTCTCGGTGTCGATTATGTCCAGGTCCACAATAATCTTGACGATGGCCTTGAGTGGTTTGGCGGGACGACCAGTGCCAAGCACCTTGTCATCACCGGGGCCGGCGATGATTCGCTTGACTGGACCGATGGCTGGGTTGGTAATGTTCAGTATGCAATTGTTTCGCAGTCAGCCCTTCGCGGTGACCGGGGGATCGAAGCGGACAACCGCAATGGCAATAATGACATCACGCCAAGGTCAAACCCAACATTCTCGAACTTTACGTTCTTGGGCGGCGCTGCGGGCGACACCGGCATGGTGCTTCGTCGCGGTACGGGCGGCCTTTTTGCAAACGGTATCATTACCGGCTTCCAGGATGCGGGCATCGACATTGACGATGCGGCAACGGCGGCGCTTGTTGGCGCGGACGAGTTGAACTTCCGGTCGCTCTTCGTGGGCGGCAATGCTGAAGACCTGGAAACCGATGACGATGCTGGTGACGTTGCAACGCTCACCGCGTTTGACGAAACCGGTGCGAATAATGCGCAGGGCCTTGTTCCATCGTTATCTGTTGGTTCCGATGATACGGGCATTACCGCGACACTCGTGCCCGGCGCGAATGTAACTGGTGCAACTGCAACGGACCCTTCAGCGTTCGATAATTTTTTCGACGCGGCGACCTATGTCGGTGCCGTCGAGAATGATGCGGACAACTGGTATGTTGGCTGGACAATCGGCCTCTAATTGTAACCGACCCGGCCGGGCTTTCGGGCCCGGTCCGGTCAACGCTGTTTGAAAATAATCCGAACCCCCTGAAGGGCGATTTGGAAGGTGGGCATAATGACTAAATTTGGTAAAGTGATCCTGACCGCAGTTCTGCTTTCTGGTGCAGCAATGCCGGCATACGCGCAAATCGACATAGGGGCGATGACTGACGAGATTGTCGTGCGCGGTGTGAATATCCCGAATGAGAAAAGGGCTACGTCAGAGATTTCTGCTGTCCTGGATGAAGCTGCTTTTGAACGGACCGGTGATTCAAATATTGCGGACGCGTTGCGCCGGGTGACGGGATTGTCGCTCGCGGAGGGCAAGTTCGTGATTGTTCGTGGTTTGAATGAGCGTTATTCAAGCGCAACCCTTAATGGCAGTCCGCTGCCGAGCCCGGAGCCGCTGCGCCGAGTCGCGCCGCTTGACCTTTTTCCGACATCGGTATTGAGCGGATCTTTGGTACAGAAGACGTATTCGCCGGAATTTTCGGGTGAATTCGGCGGCGGCGCGATAGATTTGCGGACCCGTAGCTTGCCCAATGAGAGCTTTTTCGAAGTTGTCGGCAATGTTGGTCTTGATACGGCCTCAACCGCGAAGGACGGGTTTACCTATGACGGTGGCGGATCCGACTGGCTTGGCTTTGATGATGGAACGCGGAGTGTTCCCGATGCTCTCCAACCGTTTTTTAATGATGGGCCACAGCTTCAGGGGCAACTTACCGAGGCGGTACAAAATGAAATAGACACGTCATTTAACAATAACGAATTGTTGCTTTTGCTTGAATCGGAAACACCCGTGAATTGGGGTATACGGACCACAGGTGGTGCCCGGTTTGATATCAGCAATTCCCTGTCGCTTGGTTTCGTTGCAACGGCTGGTCTGTCGACGGAGTTTCAAACCCGCGATGGTGATCGCCGCCGCAATACGGCGGTCAATAGTGATGGAACGTTTGACCCAAGCCAGGGGATTGAGCTTAATGTTCGCTCCACGCAGCAGGATGTTGATATCAACGGCCTGTTGTCGGTCGGGGCGGAAATTCTGGATAACCATGAAGTAACGCTTACCGGACTTTTGCTCCGGTCGTCGACCAAGGAAGGCCGTCGGGAAAGCGGCGTTAACAATGACCGCAACCTTATCCAGAACGATTTTGTTGAATTTTTTGAACGGCAGGTATGGCAGTTCCAGGGCAGCGGCGAGCATATCCTGCCGAGTGCGCTGGATCTTACCATCAATTGGCGTGTGGCTTATGGTGAGGCCTTCCGCGATGCGCCATATGAACGTCGGGTCAGCTATCTTGTTGACGAAGACACTTTCGATGTACGCTACGACTTTACCGGCCAGGTCAATGATATCTCCCCGGTACGTTTCTCGCGTCTTGATGATGAAAACTTTGGTGGCGGTATTGATTTTAAGTTACCGCTCACCCTGGCTGATAACGCCGTCGATCTGAAGTTCGGCTATGCGTACACAGATAAATCGCGAACTACTTTTGACCGGCGTTACTTCTATCTCTCCTCGGTCAATATCCCTGAGCTGCAAAACTCGCGCATTGACCTAATCTATTCTGACCCGGTGACGGGCTCGAACCTGTTGACGCTTCGCCAGGCCGGTGTTGGTGCGGGTAACCCGGATAATTTTGCGGGTAATCTTGAAGTCCATGCAGGGTATGCCGGTATTGATGCGGAATTGTCGCCCTATCTCCGGCTTGCCGCTGGGGTTCGTTACGAAACGTCGATCCAAAACACCCAGTCGTCGATTACCGGTAATGCTGGATCGATCATCAACTTTGCACCGATTGACGAAGAAAATTTCCTGCCGGCGGCAACCCTGACATGGAACCCGACCGGAAGTTTCCAGCTGCGCGGTGGTTTCTCCCAAACAATTGTTCGCCCACAGTTCCGTGAAATCGGCCCGGTACAGTTCACCAATCCGATTACGGACATTCAGACAAACGGCAATCCGGAGCTTGTCAACTCCAGTATTAATAATTTCGATGCTCGGTTTGAATGGTACTTTTCGCGCGGCGAATTTTTCACGATCGGCGCATTTTATAAGGAAATCACCAATCCGATAGAAGAACTGAACAGCTCAGGTTTTGGCGGTGGTGACCAGGGTGCATCAACCTTTGTGAATTCACCGGAAGCTGAAATCTATGGTTTGGAGTTTGAATTCCAGAAGAACTTTGAAATATCCGAATGGTTCGATGGCGGTTGGTTGGGTCATTTTGCCGAAACCAAGGAACTGGTTTTCATTACCAACTACACCTACACTCAGTCGGATGTAACGGGCGGGCAGGTTCCGTTTACCTTCTTCCTGGCGAACGGCACACCGCAAACAACCATTACATCAATCGAAGGCGATCGCGCGCTGCAGGGCCAGTCTGACCATATCGCGAACGTTCAGATCGGGTATCGTGACTTTGAGCTAGGTTCTCAGGCGACACTGCTTTTCAACTATGCCAGCCGTCGGATCCAGCAGATTGGGGGCGGCGCGCCGAACAACCAGGTGGATGAATTGCCGCCGGTATTGGTTGATTTTGTCTGGAACCGGGAACTTGAGATTGCAGGTGGTGATTACAAGCTGGAATTCGCCATCCGTAATATTTTTGGCGATGACTACGACACGCAGCAGGTGACAGATGTGGACGCAGTTGCATTCGACCAATACGCCCTGGGCCGTACCTTCACAATCGGGTTTACGCGCTCATTCTAAGCGGTATCGGTGGTCAAAACACTGCGTAAAAGCCGTCCCCTGGGGCGGCTTTTCCCATGAATGGCGGCCAAAAGCATGAATTCCGCCATCGGTTTTTGTTGGAAGAAGCTCTTTAGATTTACGTGTTATATTACTGGCGTGGTGAGGATGGTCGCGTGCGGTGCCGTTTTAGGCATCTCACCGGCCAAGTCGGGAATTTTCGGTCATTGTTCGTGTTGGCAGCGAAATAAAGACGAAAATATGGGCTTTCTCGGGGATTTCCTGCCAAGATACGATGCTGACGACAGGGCAACAGCGAAGGCGAGGGCCAGGAAATACTTTGACGGTGCTCCACAAAATACGTTCTAGA
>SHAI01000172.1 GCA_004213235.1 Parvularculaceae bacterium | reverse complement strand
GTCCGCGTTGGTGTAGGCTGCATAAGTGAATTGCGATGCAGTATCGACGTATATCTCACCGGTCAGATTTGTCTCAGATAGAATAAGCCGATGAACGGCTTCAATATCGAAGCCTTGTTCTGCGAATATTTCCAGCCCGCTCTTTTGAGGGGCCAATAACGCCGCCGCACTGTTTTGCGCTTGCGCCACCTGAAAAGAACCACCCAGCGCGACCAACAGCGCCCCCGCGCCAAGTGCCGACAATCCACGCCGAATGCGGCGTGTCACAAAATTACCAAAAACATACATGATAAACCCTTTGCCCCACTACTACCCGGAAAATTGACATAACGACGGGGGAAAGCAAGCCAATCAACAAGATTAAATGGGCTTGACCTGATGCGTTGCCCCGCCCGACAAAATCCGTCATGTCATAACGCATATAATAGGACCGCGTATAATAGGAGATGTTGAGCATCCATGTCGTTCATCCTGCCAGAGCCGAAACCCGCTATTGAGCAAAACACTCTAGAGTTCGAAACCATTCCCCTGGTGAAACCAACGGGCTTTCGCGAATATGACGCACGCTGGCTGTTTGGTGATGAAATAAACCTCTTGGGCATCCAGGCACTGGGACAAGGCCTTGGCACACTAATCCGAGAAATGGGCAAAGACCCGCGCATCGTCGTTGGACATGATTTCCGCGGATATTCCCTGTCGATCAAACAAGCCCTCACCGTTGGCCTGATGAGCGCCGGCATTGAGGTGAACGACATCGGCCTGGCATTGTCGCCGGTCGCCTATTTCGCGCAGTTTGATCTTGATATTCCTTGCGTCGCTATGGTCACGGCCAGCCATAACGAAAATGGCTGGACCGGCGTGAAAATGGGTGCCGCACGCCCGCTCACCTTCGGGCCGGATGAAATGAGCCGCCTTAGGGAGATTGTTCTCTCCGGCAGCTACAAGTCATTCGATGGCGGATCATACCGGGCCATAGCCGGGATGCGGGAGCGCTACATCGCCGACCTGTCGGACAATGTCACCATTAAACGCAAGCTGAAAGTAATCGCGGCATGCGGCAATGGTACAGCTGGCGCATTTGCACCTGAATGTCTGGAGCGCCTGGGGGTTGACGTCATTGCGATGGATGCGGAGCTTGACCACACCTTCCCACGTTACAATCCGAACCCTGAAGACCTTGAAATGCTGCACGCCATGCAGGCAGCGGTCAAAGAGCATGGTGCCGATGTCGCGCTTGGCTTTGATGGCGATGGCGATCGTTGCGGTGTCGTCGATGATGAGGGCGAGGAAATTTTTGCAGACAAGATTGGTGTTCTGCTGGCCAGAGACCTGTCGGCATTGCATCCCAATGCGCAATTCGTGGTTGACGTAAAATCTACCGGCCTGTTCATGACCGATCCGGTTTTGCAGGAAAATGGCGCGAAAACTGAGTATTGGAAAACCGGACACTCCTATATCAAGCGCAAGAGCCATGATATGGGCGCATTGGCAGGTTTTGAAAAATCCGGGCATTTCTTTTTGAATAAACCCATTGGTCGCGGTTACGATGACGGCCTCGTCGCCGCGATTGCGCTCCTGCAGATGCTTGAACGTGCCCCGGACAAAAAACTGTCCGACCTCAGGAAATCTCTTCCCAAAACATGGCAATCACCAACAATGTCGCCGAAATGCGCGGACGAACAAAAATATGGTGTCGTTGCTGATATTGTTGCCAAAATCGAGGCTAAAGCGGCGAATGGCGAAACCATTATCGGTCAACCAATTCGTGATGTGGTAACCGTCAATGGTGTGCGCATCACTGCCCAGGACGGCACCTGGGGGCTTATTCGTGCATCATCCAACAAGCCGGAACTTGTTGTTGTCGTCGAAAGTCCGACATCTGAAGAAAACATGAAAGCAATGTTTGCTGAACTTGACGCTATTTTGTCGACCCGCCCGGAAGTCGGCGCGTATAATCAGAAAATCTGAGGGAATAGATGGGCATGCATAGAAAAACCGCGCATTCAGTGGCTTTCACATTAAGCGCAATTCTCGCGTGCGCAGGTTTTTGTACCGCCGCGCCGCCAGCGCAGACAGCGCAGACACGCATGAGCGCCGAGCAGGCCTGTGACAGCACACCGCTTTGGCGGATCAATGACGACGATTCCGTTTTGTATTTGTTTGGCACACTGCATGTTTTGCCGGAAAACAAAAACTGGGTGACGCCATTAATACGCACAGCGATGGCGCAAACACCTGTAACAATATTCGAAATCGCGCCTGAGGCCGCCGGTGATGAAACAGAAATGATGCGGCTTCTGGGCGAATATGGATTAAACGCCAACGGCGCGCAGATGGCGGACCTCGTCGGCGAGGCACGTTGGGCCAGGTTTGCCCGGATCGCGCGCGGGATTGGCATTGACCCTGCGGCGATGCAGACCTATCGCCCATGGTTAGCGCTCGTTGTCCTTACGGCTTCTGCCCTTGAGAATGCAGGCTACCAGAGTGAGTTTGGTGCAGAAAAGGTCATACAGACGGCAGCAGAGCAGGAAGAGGACAGCCTTCAAGGCCTGGAATCCCTCAGGGACCAGTTCAGTGCACTGGCAAGCCTTGATGACCAAACCATGCTGGAACATTTTGATAGCTCGCTTGATGAAATTGAAAATATCAAGCCGATTACGGATAATTTGATGCGCGCCTGGTGCACAGGGGATGCAGACTTAATTTATCAACTGGCCGTACAGGATCTCGCGAAAACTGCGCCTGCGGCCTACAAGGCGCTGTTCCTTAACCGGAATCGGGCGTGGACGGTTCAAATTGAACAAATGCTCAACGGGAGCGGCAGCCATTTCATCGCCGTTGGCGCAGGTCACCTTGTTGGACCAGATAGTATTATTAATATGCTGCAAGATGATCAGCTTACGATTGAACGTCTGCAGTAAGACTGGTTTTTTGCGCCTCCACGGCGGCCCATGCGCGGCGTATGACATGATTATCCGTCGCGGCCCCACCTTCTGACAGGAGACGCCGCCAGGTGCGCGCATGTGGTAGCCCGTGGAGCAAACCGGACATGTGGCGAACGACATGATTAGCCCTTATCCCGCGCGCAACAGCGCGCTGAAGATAATCATCCATAGCGTCAATAACGGCATTCAGATCTGCCGCGGGAGCCTCATCGCCAAACAAAAGAGGGTCTACCGACATCAGCAAACGCGGCTCGCCATAAGCCGTACGCCCAAGCATTACCCCGTCAAATGTATCAAGATGTTCTTTGCACTGGTCTATTGTCTCAATGCCACCGTTTACGATGATGGTCAGGTCCGGGCGTGATACCTTCAGCTTCTGCACCAGAGCATAATCCAGGGGCGGAATTTCCCGGTTCTCTTTTGGGCTCAACCCCTGCAACCAGGCTTTTCGGGCATGAACAATGAAAACACGCACACCCACCGCAGCGCATTTATCCACCAGGGTAAATAAACTTTCTTCCGGGTCTTGATCATCAACACCAATCCGGCATTTTACCGTTGCCGGAATATCCACCGCTTCGCCAATTGCCGCCATACAGTCCGCAACGAGATCCGGCGTTTTCATCAAACATGCCCCGAACGTGCCCGACTGCACACGGTCCGACGGACACCCGACATTCAAGTTGATCTCATCATATCCTACCGCCGCGCCTATGCGCGCCGCCTCAGCAAGCTTTGTCGGATCACTCCCACCAATTTGCAGCGCGACCGGATGCTCTATCGGATCAAACCCGAGAAGCCGGTCGCGGTCGCCATGAATAACCGCATCAGCCACAATCATCTCAGTATAGAGACGAGCGTGGCGCGACATGAGCCGGTGAAAATAGCGGCAATGGCGGTCGGTCCCGTCCATCATCGGCGCGACACAAAACCTATGTGATTGACTTTTTGGCATTTCAAAACGAATTCAAAAAATTAATACAGAATGTGGCCACGCGCCTGTGCATTGATTTCCACAGTTTGTCCGGCAATCTCTCGCGGTGATAGCACCCCACGGTGTCCACCTGGAGCACACATAAAGCACACAAATGGCCAGTTTCAAAAAGATAAAGTCTGGTAAGGCACGCGTCCATCCCCGACACAAGAACGAGCGAGAATTCCATAGCTTCTGGCGCAGCTCTGAAACCGAAGCACGGGCATTAAACCGAACGACGGCCCCATCTTATTAGCGCAGAGTCTCTAGCATATCGACACCGGCCGCCCATGAGAAAACCGCGACAATGAACGCTTCAACGGCGAATTGCGTGATGAATGTCTAAAGGCGGTACTGCTTTATCATTTACCGTCAGCAAGGGTGCATTGCCACAGTGGACATCCTTCCGCCACCGGATGGGCAAATTTTTATGGCTTTCGCGAATAGCGCCAAATTTCTGACCCGTACAAGTGCCCTACGCCAAATTTGACGCACGCCGCTGGGTGCAAGCGACGTTCCCCTATCAGGTCAAGTGCCTGAATTGGATCCGTCACGAATACATTGCATTATCTCAGTCTGATCGCGCCCGCGTTGACGATATTATGGCGGGAACGGGCTGCGAAGTTCTGGTAGAAGAAAGTTCACAATGACGCAGAATTACACACTTTATGGCATGGCCGGGTCGCTCTACACGGCGAAAGTGCGCGCCTATATGCGACAGAACAATGTCCCGTTCGTGGAGATAAAAGCCGGTAGCGAACGTTTTCAAAACATCATCTCTAAAAACGTTGGCCGTTGGATTATTCCGGTGATCGAAACACCACAAGGCGAGCTTGTTCAGGACGGCACAGACATTCTCGACTATTTCGAAAACAAAGGCTTCAGCAAGAAATCGATTTATCCCAAGACACCATTGCTCAGGGCCATTGCGCATCTGTTTGAGCTTTTTGGCGGCGAGGGGCTGCTGCGCCCGGCAATGCATTACAGTTGGAATTTTGACGAAACCAATCTTGATTTTATCAGGAATACTTTCCGTGACGTCCTCCCCGATGGTCTTGATGAAACCGAGCGGCAAGCAGCGTTTGATTTCGCCAGCGGCCGCATGCGCAAAGCCGCGATTGTATTCGGCGTCAATCCCGAAACCTATGAGAGCGTTGAGACCGCCTATGCCGACTTCCTGGCGCGCTTCGAAGCGCATCTTGAAGATCGCCCCTTTCTGCTCGGCGGCGCGCCAACCATTGGCGACTTTGGAATGTTCGGCGCACTTTACGCACAC
>SHAI01000171.1 GCA_004213235.1 Parvularculaceae bacterium | reverse complement strand
TAAATGAAGTTGGCGTTGAACATGTCAAAGCTCATGAGAATTGGATCCGGCACAGCAAAGGCGATCACGGCCGACCCTTTGGAACAGCGTATACTTTCGGAGCGCCTCAGAGGTCTATCCAAAATTAGCGCAGACAAAAAATTTCGTCCGGTCGATGGGCAAGCGCGCGCGTCCCGGAAGAAAACGCACCGGATCGGCGAGATTGTTCTCGCGCCGGAACGAAACATTAGCTGCATCATTCATAATTTCAGTGATGCAGGGATGCGCATAGAGCTTACCGAGGAACGCCAGCCACCAGCGAGTTTCCGGCTCCGTGTGCCGACCCTCGAATTCGACCGCCGCGTGCAGGTGGTTTGGCAATCTGATAATATTATCGGCTTAATTTTCGAATAATCGCCACCCCAAAGGACCGGTTTCAGTTTAGACCAAAACCGCCTATGTTGTCGGTAGGGGAATGTGTTTTCCCTGGCTCTCAAGTTTCTCAGAAAACCCTATGAAATTGGAAAAATGAGGGGACAATATTATGGCCCCTAAAACCTGCTGGGTCATCACTGACGGTCGCGCTGGAATAGAAAACCAGGCGCTTGGCCTGGCGGAGGCCATCAACGAGCTTACGCCGATAAACGTCCTGGTGCATAAAGTGTCATTGGCTATGCCATGGCGCTTGCTGCCATCATCGGTGGTGCCGTCCGCGGCCGCAGGCGTTGCGCCCCTGCGTCGATTGTTAAAGCAGCATCCGCCGCCAGATCTGTGGGTGGCGTGCGGGCGGCAATCTGTTCCCTTGACCCTTGCTGCGTCGCGTCTGTCGCCGGCACCATTTAGAGTTCAGCTGCAAAGCCCTAAGGTGTCTTTATCGCATTTCGACTTAGTAATTGCGCCGTACCATGATGAATTGACTGCAAAAAATGTCTACAATATTCTGGGCGCGACGAATCGTGTGAGCAAGGCGTTTATCAAGCATCGTTCAGATGTTTTATCGAAGCGTTTTTCTGATATTCCTTCGCCCGCCGCGGCGGTAATGATTGGTGGGCCAAATAGTGCTTACCAGTTTGGCACTGCGGAGCTCGTTGCTTTGGCTGGTCAACTTAACTTGCTATCAAAGGCAGGCTTCACGCTATTGATTACATTATCGCGGCGAACGCCGCAGGGCGCAGTTGATATTCTGTCCACGCACCTACAAGGAAGTGAAATACGCATCTACGATCCCGCCAATGACAAAGATATGGAAAATCCGTATCCGGCTGTATTAGGGATTGCTGATATTGCAATTGTGACGAAGGACAGCGTGAATATGGCGAGTGAAGCGGTGGGGGCTGGGCTGCCGACTTACGTAGCGGATCTGCCATCCAGGGGAGCTCGGGCGCGTAAGTTCGAACGCTTCCATGGCAAATTGCGTGATATGGGCGTTGCGCGGCCATTGCGTTTTGAAAATGGCAAACTACCGAAAATCGTGCCGGCGTCTGGCTTGACCGAAACGCAAAAAGCGGCCCGCGAAGTGGTTTCACGCTGGCAAGCGGCTCCTAACATTGTGTCAGTTTAATCTGGTCATTTTTGCGATAAAGCGTTCCTGCGGCACGGCGAGCCAGCTGGAAACTGTGTTATACAGCTCTTAAGTTATCGGTGGGAGAGATATTCGAGTAGTTTTGACGCCCTCTGAGTTGCTCGACATCCTGGCCGGGCTTTAGGAATATAAAGTCCGGCCTTTTTCGTGAAATCACTGTGTCGAACGTAACAGTCGATTTATGCAGAAATGACGCTTTAGCCTGAAAGACTGTCGCAAAAGGCCAGAATACGCTCACACGCTTGAGAAAGCAGTTCATCAGATGCTGCATAGGAAAGCCGGCAAAAGCCCGGTGCGCCAAAAGCTGACCCTGGAACGATAGCGACAAGTGCTTCGTTTAGGAGCGAAGTTGCAAATTCGATATCCGACGCGAGGTAAGTACCGGACAGCGAAGTTTTTCCAAGGGCACCGCGGCAATCGAAGAAAACGTAAAATGCGCCGCTCGGCGTCGCGCAATGCAAGAGCGGCGATGCGTTTAAACTTTGTACCACGAAATCCCGCCGCTTACTGTATATTTTGTTCCACCCCGTCAAAAATGAATGATCACCATCAAGGGCTGCAATCGTCGCGTATTGGCTGATCGTGCATGGGTTGGATGTTGATTGCATCATTATTTTTGCCATCGCCTTGACCAATGGTGCTGGGCCACCCGCATATCCTATCCGCCAGCCCGTCATCGCATATGCTTTTGAGACGCCATTCATCGTCAGTGTCCGTTCCTTCATTTCTCCTGCGACGCCGGCAATAGTTTTAGAAATGCGTCCATCAAATGTGATCTTTTCATAGATGTCATCGGTTAAAACCATGACGTTTGGATGTTGTTGGAGAACTGTGGCGAGGGCTCTCAGATTTTCTTCCGTATACATCTCCCCCGTCGGATTGCATGGCGAGTTTAGAACCAACCATTTTGTTGCTGGTGTGATTGCGGCATCAAGTTTTTCCGCTGATAACAAAAACCGCGCGTCAGCGTTCGTTTGGGGGATGACTGGCGTGCCCCCACACAAACGCACAATGTCAGGGTATGATACCCAATAAGGCGTGGGAATGATCACTTCGTCGCCAGGATTAAGGGTCGCTCGAAAGGCGTTATAGATAATCGCCTTGCCGCCAGGGGCAATGGTGATCTCATTTTCCTTATAGGCGAGGCCGTGATCGGCCATGAACCGGCGTGAGATGGCGCTTTTCAACGCCGGCAGACCATCTACGGGCGTATACCTGGTATATCCGGCATTGATTGCAGATATGCCCGCGGCGCGAATATGTTCTGGCGTTTCAAAGTCGGGCTCGCCTGCGCTGAGTGAAATAACGTCCCTACCGGCTCTTTTTAGGTCTCGAGCCGCCTGGGTCATGGCCATCGTGGGTGAAGCAGTTATGTCGTTTAAAATTGTTGCGAGGGATAGATCGAACCGAGAAGTCATAATCAAACATTCGTATAACGATAAATTGGGAGAGTTGAAAGTACGCAATGTCAATTGACAATTGTATTTTCTGACCGGTGGCGATGGTAAATGCGTTCTTCACTATAACGCACGATCAGTGTCGCATTTTTTCGCGCAATATCAATCGTGTGACGCCAAAAAAAACTTCAAGCTCATCGACAGGGAATGGCCCGTAAATATATAAAAAATTTATGAAAAATTCTTCATAATAGCGTTGAGAATCACCCGATCTGGCCAAATTTATTTGTGTTCGTCATATACCATCAATGGCGTCGTTGTGCTTTTATGTGTCCTTGTTAGTTGTCCGCTGGAGAGTACATGAGCGAAAAGACGAGCCATCAGGGAGGCATGATTAGAGGTGCTAACGCAGGCGCGGGTGAGTTTTCCAAAGCTCATTCCGATGAAGAGTGTTTGCGAAATGGGTATCCCAGGGTCGAGCAATCCCAATATGGCACATGGTTCGGGAATACTGGAAGAATGTCGACTTCCTGTAACAGAAATGGGCAAAAGCTGAACGCGCAGCGCAATGCGCTGTTACGTGATGGGGCACCAGTAGAAATTATCATCAGTATAGTTCTTATCATCATTACGTATGGTGTTGGTGCATCTCGAATTGACCTCACAATGATAAGTACCTGGTCGGTTGCATCATTGGTGTTGGTGTTTGCGCGTGCCTTGCTTTGGCGACGTTCTTCGTCGTTCGGTAAAAACCCGTTAGAGCTGCAAAGGTTTGTAAACAGATATATCCCCTTGATCGCGGTGCATGGGGTCCTTTGGGGGAGCGTTGCGCCGCTATTTGCGATGTCGGGAGTTTTCCTGGGCATATTTTACCCTTTCTTGATCGCAATTGTCTCAGCGGTATCATTCGCTGCTTTAAGCTCGTCGTTCCGCGCCGTCATGGCGGCAAATATTCCACTTTTCTCGGCGGTAGGTCTGTCATATTTGTTCATAGCCGATGACGGCAGCGCAATAGCGCTTCTGGTGATGTTTTTTGGGTTTCTTGTGCTTTGTCTGGCATATGTCGTTGAGCGGACAACCTCTAAAGCTATAAAAATCCGTATGCAGCAAGAGGTGAATGAGCGGTTGATGCTCGACAAGCTGGACCATGCAAATGAGTCCGAGCAACGCTTTCGATCGATCGTAGAGGCGTCCAATGAATTGACGCTCATCTTCTCACCGGATGGGCGGGTTCTATACGCAAGCCCCGCATCGCAGGCGGTGTTGGGTGGGCCGCCTCAAGCGTTTATCGGCAAGCGCACCCGCGATATGATCCACAAGAATGATCTGGATGCGTTTCGCCAAGCCGGGGCGAGGGCCCTTGCCATGTTCGGTGAAGCACAGACAATACCCTCAATCAGCTTTATTGCTGGCGATGGAAATAGCCGTATTTTGAGCGGTCGTCTGACCAACCTGATGTATCAGCAAGGGGTGGAAGGCTTTGTGTTTGCTGGTAGCCTTGTCAGTGCTGAGCTCATGCCATCGGGCAATCGTGCGTTGGCGGTTTAAGCGCCAAACTGGCTGGTCATTCCAAAACATGTTCCGATTTTTCAGCGGATCCAACGAGCTGTGTTTCTGCCTTGAAAGCGCTGCTGCGGAACGGCAGGTTTACATTTGGGTGATCAATGGAGAGACCAATTGGCAAGCGTTCTCAGCGGCTTAAAAATTGTTGAATTCGAAGGATTGGGGCCAGGACCTTTTTGTGGGATGACGCTGGCGGACCTCGGCGCGGAGGTGACGCTGATCTCGCGGGCAGGTGGTCCTGGCGGCAAGGCGGCGATATTTAATCGCGGTAAAAAGTCAATCGTTCTGGATTTGAAAAAACAGACCCACATTGGCGCGGCCATAAAGATCGCAGCGGGTGCAGACGCTATTATTGAGGGATTACGTCCGGGTGTCATGGAGCGTCTTGGATTGGGCCCTGATGTGTTGCAAGCGGCTAACCCACGTTTAGTATACGGACGGTTGACGGGCTGGGGGCAGACAGGTCCGCTCTCCTCGGTCGCGGGGCATGATGTGAACTATGTCTCCACCGCGGGTGCTGCTTGGTATGCCAGTCAGGCGGGGAGCCCGCCAACGGTGCCGCCGACCATGGTCGGTGATATTGGCGGCGGCGCACTTTATCTGGCAATTGGTATCCTCGCGGGTGTGATGCGCGCTAGACAAACAGGGCAGGGTGCCGTTGTCGATGCTGCAATC
>SHAI01000170.1 GCA_004213235.1 Parvularculaceae bacterium | reverse complement strand
GGTACTGTTATCAGCGAAGGCAGCGCAAGTGTCCGCACGATCGAGCATGTCATGGCAGCGTTGGCGATTGTTGGTGTTGATAATGCCGTGATCGACCTTGATGGCCCTGAAGCACCAATCCTTGACGGGAGTGCGTTGGCCTTTGTCGAGCGGTTTGATAGCGTCGGTTTGCGTACGCAAGATTGCGCAAGATCGCCCCTGTTTCTCAGCGCAGCGGTCGAGGTGCGTGACGGCGATCGGTATATCCGGGCAACGCCGATTGCGGCGGATGAAGGGTCGCCGCGGGAGCTGCATGTGTCCATCGCCTTTGCCGATGCGGCGATCGGTGCCCAGGCTGTTGTTGTTAATCTGGATGATCCTGTTGAAATCAGGCATTATCTGGCGCGCGCCAGAACGTTCGCGCGGCGGCATGAAATCGAAACGCTTCACGCTGCAGGGTTCGCCCGCGGCGGTAGTTTGGAAAATGCGATCATCGTCGATGACGCGAAAATTCTCAATGAGGGTGGTTTGCGCTTTGATAAGGAATTCGCCTGGCACAAAGCTTTGGACCTTGTAGGCGATATGGCATTGTTAGGGGTGCCATTGATTAGCCGGGTGTCAGCCCATAAATGTGGCCATGATCTGAATAACAAGTTTGTGCGCAAGCTATTGAAATTACGCGCGGACGTTTGACGGGTCTGGCTAGCGCGATTAAGTTCGCGAGACAGGAATTCGGGGCATGTCGCGTTGCAGCGGCGTCCTTAGTTGCGGTGAAACGCGTAGGAAACGCATTCGCCGCCTTCATTATGATGGGTGTGACCTTTAATGACGCGCAAAAATTCTTTTTTGATGAGCTGTGCAGTGGCAATTGGCTTTATCAGCGTGGCGGGATGCAGCGGCAATAAGACGGAGAAATTTGCCTATGTCGAGCGTCCTGCGGAAATTCTGTATGGCGATGCCAAGGAAGCTTTGAATAAGGGACGGTACGAGCGCGCGATCCCCTTATTTGCTGAAGTGGAACGCCAACACCCTTATTCCGCTTGGGCGCGCCGCGCGATGTTGATGAAGGCTTTTTCTTATTATCAACGAAATGACTATGACGAGGCACTGTCGGGGCTTGATCAATTCATCGCGCTCCACCCGGGGAATAAAGATGCAGCGTATGCATATTATTTAAAATCGATGTGCTTCTATGAGCAGATCCGGGATGTCGGCCGGGATCAGGATTTTACCGATAAGGCGGTGGCGGCGCTGAATGATGTCGTCCGACGCTATCCGCAAACGGAGTATGCGCGTGATGCGCGTCTTAAGCTGGATCTGACCTTCGATCACCTTGCGGGGAAGGAGATGTATGTAGGGCGCTTCTACCTGACCGTTGGCAAGCACATCGCTGCGATCAATCGGTTTAAAAAAGTAGTCGATGATTTCCAGACCACGACACATGTGCCAGAGGCGATGCATCGGCTCGTTGAGGCATATATGGAAATTGGCGTGATCGATGAGGCGCGCCAGGTTGCTGCTGTCCTGGGTTATAACTATCCGGGTAGTGACTGGTATGGCCACAGCTATGATTTGCTTGCCGATGCCGGGGTGTTAGAGCCAGGATCTGCGCCAAAGGCTTCCGCCTTGCGCAAAGTCAAAAAGCGCAAAGAAGATACAGAAATTCGCAAGCCTGTTGAATTGGACGCGCCTGTTGCACCGCCGGTTGATAACGACATTGGCAACAATGCGCCGATCCCTTCAGCGACCCGCGATTAAGGTGAGCGCCGCGACCGCGTTCGAGTAGGAGCGTTTGTGTGCTGAGTGCACTGCACATTCAAGATTTCGTCCTGATCGAGAGCTTGAAGGCACCTTTGGGTGTCGGGTTAACAGCGCTTACCGGTGAAACCGGTGCCGGGAAATCCATCTTGTTAGAGGCGTTGGGCTTTGCTGCGGGTGGGCGCGCGACCAGGGGTGGGGTGCGTGACGGCGCAAAGAGCGGCGTTGTTTCAGCAGCGTTCGAGCCGCCCGCCGACCATGCCGTGTGGCGATTGCTTGAAGAAAATGGCTTCATGGTCGAAGATGATCAGGTTATTTTGCGTCGTGTACAGCGTGCGGATGGAAAGGGGCGGGCTTTCATCAATGATCAGCCGGCGTCGATTGCCTCCTTACGAATGATCGGGGCCAGCTTGCTGGAGATACACGGGCAACATGATGGCCGCGGCTTTCTAACCGTTGCCATGCACCGGACACTGCTCGACGATTTTGGTGCCCACCAAATTGATGTTGAAAATGTTAGATCTCTCTGGCGTGCTTGGCGAGAAGCGCAAGAAACACTTGCTGAACGGCGCTCGGCCTTTGACCAGAATATGCGCGAGGCGGAATATCTTCGTTTCGTCTCAGAGGAACTGTCAGAACTGAACACTGAACGGGGGGAGGAGGCGGCGTTGGCAGATCGGCGGGCGGATTTGATTGCTGCTGAAAAGGTCGCCGAGGATCTTGATGCCGCGCTGAAACTTCTGGCTGATGAAAGTTTGGAATCGTCTCTGGCGTCATCAGCACGCCGGCTTAGCAAGGCGGCGGCAAAATTTGCTTCCGATCCTGCGACTCTCAATGCTGCAATTGATCGTCTTGATAGCGCTTTGTCAGAAGTTGCCGAAGCAAGGGGCGCTATCGAACTTGCTGCCAGTCAATTGACGTTTGATGCTGAGGAAGTATCGCTGGTTGAAGAACGTTTGTTCCGTATACGTGCCGCGATGCGAAAGTATGGGGCTCTGCAGGCTGACGATCTGATTGATGTGCTGTCGCGCGCCCGTGAGGCGCTCTCCGGATTAGAGAAAGGCGAAGCGGATTTTGCTGCTTTAGAAGCCAAAGTGCAGAAGCTGGGCGCGTCTTATCGTCGGGCGGCGCAAGGCCTGACCAGGAAACGCGTTGCTGCTGCCGCCGGATTAGAGGCTGCGATGGCACTGGAGTTGGCACCATTGAAACTCGGTAAAGCCGTTTTTAAAGTCAGCATTGATACGGACATCGAAAAGCCAGGCGAAAACGGTATTGATCAAGTCGAGTTTATGGTCGCGACGAATGCCGGCGCAGCTCTGGGACCATTAAAATCAGTCGCATCGGGCGGCGAGTTGTCCCGCTTCGTTCTGGCGATGAAGGCGGCGTTGGCGCAAAAAGAAAGTCGTACGGTAATTATATTTGATGAAGTTGATGCTGGGGTCGGCGGCGCGGTTGCGGACGCTGTTGGGGAGCGGTTGTCACGGTTGGCAAATGATGCGCAGGTTTTGGTAGTTACCCACAGCCCACAGGTTGCCGCGCGCGCTGATACACACTGGTTGATTGAAAAGAATGACTCTACAAAAGGCGGTGTCCTGACGAAAGTACGCGTATTGGATCCTGGCGACCGCGTAGAGGAGGTGGCGCGCATGTTGTCCGGCGCTACGGTGACAGACGAGGCGCGGGCTGCAGCGGCGAGTCTGTTGGGTGGACCGGAAAAGCCATCACCGCGGCGTAAATCTGCCTGAGAAGTCGAATTGGTTGATCTAACGTGCCACATATAAAAACCACTAGCGAAGAGCAGTTTGGTACTCCGGTAAAGGCGCTAAGTCCCGGGGACGCTGAGAAAGAATTGGACGCATTGATCGACGAAATAGATGCAGCTGACCGTGCATATTACCAGAATGATGCGCCAATCATGTCTGATGCGGCTTATGACCTTCGGCGGCGCCGGCTGTTACTGATCGAAAAGGTATTCCCGAAGCTTGTCCGCCCAAATTCGCCAAGCAGTCGTGTCGGTGCGCCATCATCCACCGCTTTTGAGAAGCTCACGCACCGCACGGCGATGCTCTCATTAGATAATGCGTTCAACCCTGATGACGTGGCGGATTTTCTCGCCCGTGTACGTCGCTTTTTGAAATTGGACAATGAGGTACCTCTTTCCGTAACGGCTGAGCCAAAAATTGATGGTCTGTCCCTCAGCCTTCGATATGAAGATGGCATTTTAATTTCTGGTGCCACGCGCGGGGATGGTCATGTTGGTGAAAATGTTACTGCAAATGTATTAACTATTGCGGGAATCCCGCAGCAACTTCGCGATGCGCCGGCCGTCCTGGAGGTGCGCGGCGAAGTCTATATGACGAATACTGATTTTGCCGAACTTAATCGATCTCTTGAAAAGCGCGGCGAGAAAATCGCCGCGAACCCGCGTAACGCAGCGGCAGGCTCCCTGCGGCAGATAGATCCAGCGGTGACGGCGTCGCGGCCACTTCGTTTTTTTGCCCATGGCTGGGGGGATTTGTCTGAACCATTGGCGCAAACTCAGTTCGATACCATGAGCCGTCTGGCGGACTTTGGCCTGCAGGTGAACCCCAGATTATCCAGGTGCAATAGCCTTGACGAATTGATTGCTGCGTATACAGATATTGAAATAAATCGTGCGGCTCTCGGGTATGATATTGATGGCGTCGTCTACAAGGTGGATCGCCTCGATTATCAGGCGCGCATGGGGTCCGTTGGGCGTCATCCGCGGTGGGCTATTGCCCATAAGTTTCCTGCCGAGCGTGCGACAACCGTTCTGGAAGAAATTGACATTCAGGTCGGGCGGACCGGTGCTCTAACGCCAGTTGCGCGATTAACGCCGGTAACGGTCGGCGGTGTGGTTGTTTCCAATGCGACGCTTCACAATCAGGATGAGATCGAGCGCAAAGATATCCGTATTGGCGACAGTGTTGTGCTTCAGCGTGCGGGCGACGTTATTCCACAAATCGTTGAAGTGCTGATAGACAAGCGCCCTGAAAAAACGCAGCGTTATGTTTTTCCCGAAAAATGCCCGGTATGCGATTCCCTGGCTGTGCGCGATGTCAATTCGAAGACGGGCAAAGCCGACGCCGTACGCCGATGCACGGGTGGATTGATCTGTAATGCGCAAATAGTTGAACGGCTAAAACACTTTGTATCGCGCGGTGCACTGGATATCGAGGGTCTGGGACAAAAACAAATTGAAGAATTCTTTCATGCTGGAATTGTTTCAACACCGGCGGAGATTTTCACACTGCAGGCACGTCAGGAGGCCGGTGATGTTGATCTTTATACATATAAACGGAATGCTGCTGGTGAGATCGCGCTGAAAAATGGTGTGCCGCAGGCAACCAATCAAAAATCTGTTGATAACCTCTTCGCGATGATAAATGCGCGCCGTGAGCCGGCTCTTGATCGTCTCATTAACGCATTGGGCATTCGGCATGTG
>SHAI01000017.1 GCA_004213235.1 Parvularculaceae bacterium | reverse complement strand
AGGGGCGGGCTTGCGGCAATTGGTCAGCGAAACCTGCGACGGGCTTTATCGGATCAATATTGCGCCAAATATTGAAAGTCTAAACGTCGCAACGGCAGCCGCGGTTGCGCTTTATGAGCTGACACGAGACACTCCCGCTGGCGATATCGGAACGCAGATATGACAGAACTGATCCTTTATCACTGCCCGCAAACCCGCGCCGGCACGACTCTTTGGATGAATGAAGAACTCAGCGCCCCGTGCGAGGTTAAATTGATCAATGTCCTTGCTGGCGAACAAAAAACGCCGGAATTTCTGGCCGTGAACCCGATGGGTAAAGTGCCAGCGCTTGTCGATGAGGGCCATGTGGTCACCGAGGCAGCGGCGATCTGCGCCCATCTGGCAGATCGATTTCCTGATGCCGGTCTTGCGCCCCTACCCGGTGACCCCGCGCGGGGGACTTATTTGCGCTGGATGTTTTTCGCCCCCTCCTGCATAGAGCCGATGATGCTCGACAAACTCGGCAATACACCGCGTACCAATAGCTCTTCAGTTGGCTATGGCGGGGAAGACGCAGTACTGGGGGCGTTAAAGGGCCTTCTTACGGACCGTGACTACGTGCTTGGAGACCAGTTCTCGGCAGTTGATGTTGTGCTTGGTAGTACGCTGAATTTCGCCACCATGTTCGGCGCAATTGAAAAAGTGGAACCATTTGCCAGTTACCTGGATCGCCTGATGAGCCGTCCTGCGGTGCAAAAAGCAAATGAAAAAAATGAGGCGTTCCTGGCGCAATTGGCAAGGGAATAATTGCCCAGACGAGCATCTGAACTGCCTCGCAAAATACTTTGCATACCCCATCGACGACGAAGGAGCATCCAATGATTTCATCGAAAAATACAAAGACCGCCGTCATTACCGGTGTGTCTTCCGGTATTGGCCGCGCCATTGCCAGTAAACTGATGGAAGATGGATGGAGCGTCTTCGGGAGCGTTCGAAAGGAAGCCGATGGCGAGGCAGCACTGGATGCGCTTGGCGACGGGTTTACCCCGCTTTTGTTCGATGTCACGGACGACGCCTCGATCAAAGCCGCTGCCGATGAGGTTGAGGCTATCCTCGGGGGCCGCACACTTGATGGACTTATAAATAATGCCGGCATCGCCGTGGCGGGCCCGATCCGCTATATTCCACTTGACGATATCAAATATCAATTCGACGTAAACGTATACGGACCAATTCGAGTCACGCAGGCATTTCTGCCACTTCTCGGCGCGGACAGTAAATACAAAGGCCAGCCGGGAAAAATCGTCAATATGAGCTCTGTCGCCGGCAAGATCGCCGGTCCGTTCATGTCACCCTATTCCATGTCCAAGCACGCACTGGAAGCGTTTGGCGATGCCCTGCGCCGGGAATTGCTGGTGCACGGCATCGATGTGATCACCGTCGGCCCGGGGGCGGTAAAAACGCCAATCTGGGCCAAAGGCGATGATCTGGACCTCAGCCTGTATGAAGGCACAGAATATTTTTCACTCCTGGAGCGTATGCGGACTTCCATGAAAGATTATGGGAACACAGGTCTGGAAGCAGACGAAATTGGTGACCTTGTCGCCAGTATTATGCGAACGCAGCGCCCTGCGACCCGCTACGCCATCCTGAAAAATAAGTTCCTTATGTATACGTTGCCGCGAATGTTACCTTCGCGCACCCTCGATGGAATCCTCGCAGGTCGCTTTGGCATCAAAAAACGGAAGCGCTAACCGTGAAAAGAATTGAAGGGGTAATCTTCGACTTTGGCGGTGTTTTCACCACGTCGCCAGTTGCAAATTTCGCAAAGTTTGAACGGGAAAATGCCCTCCCGGAAAAATTCATCGGGGGCATTATCAAAAAAAACCACCATTCAAATGCGTGGGCACAATATGAACGTTCAGAAATTGACCTGGATGATTTTGATCATCTCTTCGCCGAAGAAAGCCGCAAGGCCGGGTTTGAAATATCCGGGCGCACACTGGTTGGCCTGCTTTCGCTCACTTTTCATCCAAAAATGATCGAGGCACTGATCCGTATCAAGACCGCAGGCTTTAAAACGGGTTGCATTACGAACAATCTGCCCGAATTTGACAGCAAATCCATGCTCGCCGCATCGGTGCAAAAATCCGAGGTCGAACGTATTTTCGCGCATTTCGATCACGTCATCGAGTCATCAAAAGCAGGCATTCGAAAACCAGAGCCGCGCATTTACGAGTTGATGTGCACAGCGTTGGCCTTGCCGCCCGAGAAATGCATTTTTGTCGATGATTTAGGCATCAACCTGAAACCGGCGAAGCAAATGGGCATGCTAACGATCAAAGCGCCGATTGGCGATGTAACACCGGCCATTCACGACCTGGCGGCAGCAACACACTTAAACTTGCTCGATTAGCGAGACCTGCCCGATGAGTCTCAATCGGTTTTCTCGCGCATGTCCCGCGCCGTGAAATCATAACACCGCTCGCCCGGGCCTGTTGGCAGGTCAATATAGCGCCGCCCACCGGCGTAGCCCCCGAAGCGGGCTATTCTTCTTTGGCGTTGTCCACCTGATCGGCGGGCCATCCGGCGTCCTTCAGAGCGCTTACAATCTCCTGTCGCGAGCTACCACTGGCCAAGGCGTCTTTGACAAACTCATCCAAGATTTGATCGGCCATAATCTTCTGCCCTGTCATGTTGATTTTTCAATCTACATCAGTATCCCAAGAGTGGCGAATTCGGTTAGTTTAGATAAAGTACCTGATGCAATCAATCAGAGCCGAAAAACATGATTCCTCATAATCCGCGCGCGAATTTGCTCACCCACGACGTTACCAACCAACCGCCGCCGTTTGTAGACATCAACATCTACGAAAATGATGCGGCATTGATTGGTGCGGTTGCCGCGAATGGCGGGGCAAGCCATGCACGGCACCTCTCCGGCTTTGGTGAACGTGCAGGCTCTGCGGAAATCCTCGCTTGGGCGACGGCAGCTAATAAAAACACCCCCCAGTTAAAAGGATTTGATCCATACGGACACAGACTGGACGAGGTGGAGTTTCATCCCGCGTATCACATGCTTATGGATTTGGGCCTGTCCGCCGGAATTGCCGGGAGCGCATGGACGGCAAAAGAAGCCGGGCATGTGCGCCATGCAGCCCTCCTATTCATGATGACCCAGGCAGACACTGGCGTTTGCTGTCCTATGTCGATGACCTATGCGGCAACGGCCACGCTACGCAATGAGCCGGACCTCGCAGCAATATGGGTGCCACGCACGAGCGCAAATGACTATGATGCCCGCTTTATCCCGCCGGAAAAAAAACGTGCCGTAACCATTGGCATGGCAATGACCGAAAAACAGGGCGGGTCCGACCTTCGTGCAAACACGACCCGCGCGACGCAAAGCGGCGATGGCTGGGTTTTAACCGGACACAAATGGTTTTGCTCCGCACCGATGAGCGATGCATTCCTGACCCTTGCCCAAACTGAAGAAGGCATAACGTGTTTCCTCGTCCCGCGATGGAAACCCGATGGCCAGCGTAACGCGATACATCTTACGCGGCTAAAGGATAAGCTTGGAGATCGATCAAACGCTTCGGCTGAAATTGAATATCATGGCGCATTTGCCTGGAAGCTGGGCCAGCAAGGCAAAGGCATACAGATGATTATCGATATGGTTCAGCACACGCGGCTGGATTGTATCATCGGATCAGCGGGCGGCATGCGCGTAATGATTGCAAATGCTTTATGGCATAGCGAGCACCGAAAGGCGTTTCAGCGCAAACTTATTGATCAGCCTGCGATGCAAAATGTCTTAGCTGATTTGATCCTCGAATCCGAAGCCGCGACCGCGCTTGCCTTTCGCATCGCGCGTGCATTTGATTGTGCTGCCCTCGATACCAATGAGGCGGCTATCGCGCGGATGGCAACGCCAATTGCAAAGTACTGGGTCTGCAAACGACAACCCGGGTTCGCACACGAAGCTTTGGAATGTCATGGCGGTGCCGGTTTTGTCGAGGAACAAGTGCTTGCGCGCCATTACCGCGCCGCGCCGCTAAACGCGGTCTGGGAAGGGTCTGGAAACGTCATTGCGCTGGATGTCGTGCGCGCCGTTACCCGCGAGCCGGATAGTTTTGAGGCAATCATGGTAGAGATTGCTGCAGCGAGAGGGGCGAACGCTTTTTATGATTCCTATGCCGAACGTCTGATGCGCTGGTTGGAACCTGGCGCACTCAATGAAGGCACCGCCCGCGCGTTCACACAGGACATGGCCCGTGCACTTTGCGCCGCGGCAATGCGTGACACCGTGCCAGACTACGTTTTTGACGGGTACTGCCAGACGCGATTGTCACCGGATTATGACGGGTCCTGCTATGGTGCGACGCGCGGTACACTCGACACAGGGGCATTAATCGCCCGCGCCGCACCATTCTGATCGCGCTGTTAACTCAGCCAGGAATGATCGACGAGCTGTTCAGATACTTCCCACAGCCGTTTGCCAGTCTCGTCATTGCGCGCGGCACGGCTCACCGCGGCATCGCCCACAGGCCCCTTTAATTCGCGCAGTCCCGTAGGGCCGAAATAAGCCCCGGAAACTGCTTCAGTTCCCGCAGCGCTTAAAACTGTCGGTAGACAGCCTCTTTTAGCCGATTGGGCAAAAAGTACATTCGTCACGCTGTAAATGGCGGCCATCAAGGCCGCCGGCCCCGTGCTCTGAAGCGCTGTATTTGAATAACCCGGATGACAGGCAATGGATGCAACGGCAGAATTACTGGCCTTGAGCCGTCGATGAAGTTCAAGGGCAAAAACAAGATTGGCCAATTTTGATTGACAATATGCCTGCATTGCATCGTACCCAGAGGACATCATCAGGTTATTGAACCGGATGCGGCCATAACGGTGGGCAATCGATGACACAGTGACGATACGCCCCTGCGCCGCTGCGACCTGATCAAACAATAAAGCTGTCCAGAGGAAGTGACCCAGATGGTTTGTGCCAAACTGCGTTTCGAAACCGTCCTGTGTTTGTGATTTTGGCGTTTGCATGATGCCAGCATTGTTGATCAGTGCATCAATTTTGACGCCGCTATCTTTCAATTCCGCAGCGGCACTGCGCACAGACGCCAAGCTAGCAAGGTCTAATTGAACCGTCGCTATATTGTCCCCACCATGCTCACGGCGCAGAGCGTCAGCAGCAGCGCCCGCCTTTTCCGGATTACGGGCCGCAATGATAACATGACCACCTCGACCGGCAAGGATACGCGCAGCCTCGAACCCTATGCCCGAATTGCCACCGGTGATGACATATGATTTGCCCGACAAATCCGCCAGACGGTCAGCCTGCCAGTTCGCAACGCCTGTCTTGACCACAACCATTTACAGCCTCTTCCAATAGCCTCGCGCAAAAATGTCTTGGTCTATGCAGCGGTACGGAATTTGAGGATTTTGGTCGGCGTTGCAGGCGGCTCACCTTTTGCCGCCGCGTCAACATTTTCCATGCCTTCGCTAACGCGGCCCCAAGCCGTATATTGTCCGTCCAGAAACGAAGCATCATCAAAACATATAAAAAACTGGCTATCACCGGAGTTGGGGTCCTGCGCACGCGCCATAGACACAACGCCGCGCTGATGGGAAACATCGTTAAACTCTGCCTTCAATTTTTGACCTGATCCACCAGTACCATTGCCAATCGGGCAGCCCATTTGAGCCATGAAGCCATCAATAACCCGGTGTAGGGTCAGGCCGTCATAAAACCCTTCGTCCGCCAGCTCCTTGATACGCGCAACGTGATGAGGTGCCTTGTCGCCCAAAAGTTCAATCGTTACCGATCCTGTCTCCAGCTCCAAAATCATCTTGTCCGTCATAGTTCAACCTTTCCAGCAACGCGTCTTGGCGCTTTGATATTGCATATGTCCTTGACAAGCCCGTCATTGTTGAGCTGCCCCAGTTTTTTCAGATAATCCTCAAACAATTCCTTCGACGTATCGAACACTTCGATTTTCGGCACGTCACTTTCAGGAATGTCCGACGCGATCCGCGCCCGAACGACCGGCGTCGGTCGATCAGGCGGCTCGCCACGATTGATACGACGTGCATTTTCAAAACCGTCGATGATCCATCCCCAGGCAGAATAACGCTGATCCAGACTGTCCCTGGCATCACCAATCATCAAGAAAAACTGGCTGTTGGCGCTAGCGGGATTTGTCGAGCGCGCCATCGACATTACCCCCGGACAATGCACCGGCCAGGCACGCACGCGCCGATCTGCACGGAAGCTGCGCAAAGCTTCAGGTTCGGCCGCCATGGCCATGCCCTGCAAAAATCCGATCCGTGCAGCAACCCGGTCGCGCCCGATCACAAAGAAGCCATTCAAAACAGAACTATCGCGCACAAATTCCGGCGGGATATTGGGCAAATCTGAACCACCGGTGCCATCGCCTTTCGGGTCACCCCCTTGAGCCATGAAGCCTTCAATAACGCGGTGGAATTTCAAACCATTGTAGAATCCCCGTCGCACTAGAGTTTTGATCTGCTGCACGTGGCTGGGGGCGAGGTCAGGTCGCAATTCGATGTAAATTTCACCCGAAGGCAAATCCATCACGAGTAAATTCTCAGGATCAACCGGCCGCCAATGATCTGCTGGCGCTTCATTTATCATCTGATAGGGCGTTTTGAGAGGCGGCGCATCCTTGCCCTTATCGGCGGCCACCGCCATCTGGGACAATGCCGCAACGCCAATTGCGACCGCCATGGCGGAAATTTTCTTCGTTCTGGATGTAATCGATCCCATAAAAACTCCTGATAGAATGCGATCGCCGGTTAATTGATCTCGCACGCCATACACGCGCCGACGTCACGGCGCTACCAAATCAAACTTTTTCGGCCAATTTTAGGCACCATTCGCCTTGTACTTTGCAACCAGTCTTTCAGCTACCGATTGCGGCACAAAACCTCTAATGTCCCCATCAAGTTTCGCTATTTCCTTGACCAAGCGGGACGCGATCGACTGATAGCGCGCGTCGGCCATAAGGAAGACTGTTTCTATATCCTCGTTCAACGCCTGGTTCATGCCGACCATTTGAAACTCATATTCAAAATCTGATACGGCCCGAAGCCCGCGGATAATAATGTCTGCGTTAATTTCTTCCGCAAACGTCATCAGCAACTGGTCAAAGGGCTTCACGGTGATAGTCACACCGCTTTTGCCTGCTATGGTGTCCATCTGCTCGCGCAACATCTCGACACGTTCATCGAGAGAGAACAAAGGGCCTTTGTCCTGATTTATTGCAACGCCGATGAAAAGTTCATCAACCAGCTTCACTGCGCGTTCAATTATATCAATGTGCCCGAGCGTAATCGGGTCAAAAGTGCCAGGATAGAGACCAATACGTTTGCCCACGCGATTATTCCTCGCTTGTGTCCTCGTCGCCGTTATCTTCGCCGATATCTTCTATCCGTTCAACTGACACAACTTTTTCGTCTTTGCGCGTTTTGAAAATGGTGACGCCCTGGGTATTTCGGCCAGCAACGCGAATCCCCTCGATCGGCGTTCGGATAAGTTGGCCGCCATCGGTCACCAGCATGATCTGATCGGCGCTTTCAGCCGGGAATGACGCAACAACGGGACCATTGCGATCATTGACCGTAATGGCGATGATCCCTTTCCCACCCCTTCCTGAGGTGCGATATTCATAGGATGAAGATCGCTTACCATAACCGTTTTCTGTCACGGTGAGCACAAACTGCTCCGCAGCACCCAATTCTGCCAATCGCTCCGTGGTGAGAGCCGCGCCGCCGCCATCTTCGAGGTCTGGCGTCTCATCACTCTCTTCGCCAACCGCCCGGCGCATCGCCGCAGCGTGCTTTAGATAACTGCGCGCTTCGTCCGTAGACACATCAACGCCGCCGAGAATCGCCATTGAGATAACCTCATCGCCATCAGCGAGGCGAATACCACGCACCCCGGTGGATGTGCGACCGGCAAACACGCGCACATCTTCAACTGGAAAACGGATGCAGTTTCCAGTTGCGGTTGTCAGAAGAATATTATCTGTCGGCTGACAAATCTGAACCCCGACGATTGCATCTTCCCCGCCAGCAAACGAATCCTCCAGCTTCATGGCAATCTTGCCCGAGCGGTTGATACGGCGGAAATCGGAGAGCTTGTTTCGACGCACATTTCCCGACCGCGTTGCGAAGATAATCTGCAGCTTGTCCCAGGCGTCTTCATCTTCCTGAAGCGGAAGAATATTTGTCACCCGCTCCCCCTGGGCCAGTGGCAATAGGTTCACGAATGCTTTGCCGCGCGCGTTTGGCGCGCCTTCCGGGATACGCCATAGTTTCAAATTATAGCACATGCCCGTGGAGGTGAAAAACAAGAGCGGCGTATGCGTATTTCCGACGAACAGCTGGGCAACGAAATCTTCGTCCTTGAACTTCATCCCCGCACGGCCTTTGCCGCCGCGCTTCTGGGCACGATAGGTGGAAAGCGGCGTGCGCTTGACATAGCCGGTATGCGTAACAGTGACGACCATGTCTTCGCGGGCGATAAGATCTTCATCTTCAACTTCGCCATCAAAGTCGACAATCTCTGTTTTGCGCGGTGTCGCGAACTCATCGCGTACCGCAGTCAATTCCTCCCGAATAATGTCGAGGACCCGTTCGCGCCGTTTTAGAATGTCGAGATAGTCTTCGATCTTCTCCGCAAGGCCTTTTAGCTCATCGCCAATTTCGTCCCGGCCAAGCGCCGTTAATCGCTGCAATCGGAGGTCAAGAATGGCTTTCGCCTGCTCTTCTGAAAGCTTGAGCTTGTCGCCATCAATCATGAGATGGCGCGGGTCAGCGACAAGCAACACCAATGGTGCAAGATCCTTCGCGGACCATTCGCGCGACATAAGCTGCGCTTTTGCCGTGGCCGGATCAGGCGCAGCGCGAATTAACCGAACGACCTCGTCAATATTTGCGACAGCTATTGCCAGACCAACAAGAATATGCGCGCGGTCGCGCGCCTTGTTCAGCTCAAACTTGGTTCGGCGTGTTATGACCTCTTCACGGAATGCGCGGAAACTCGTCAGTACATCACGCAAATTCAGCTGTTGTGGCCGCCCGCCGTTTAGCGCGAGCATGTTTACGCCAAAACTCGTTTGCAACTGCGAATGACGGTAAAGCTGATTGAGCACCACATCTGGTGCCGCGTCCCGGCGCAGCTCAATCACCACGCGGATACCCTTTCGGTTGGACTCATCGCGAATGTCCGCAATGCCTTCAATTTTTTTATCACGCACAAGCCCGGCGATCCGCTCGATCATCATCGCCTTATTGACCTGAAACGGGATTTCCGTTGCAACAATGGCAAAACGATCTTTTCGGATCTCTTCGATTGTCGCCTTACCGCGCATCACAACGGACCCGCGTCCACTAAGCAGCGCCGAACGAGACCCTTGCCGTCCGAGAATCATGGCACCTGTCGGAAAGTCCGGACCCGGCACAATTTCAAGCAACTCATTGTCACCGAGATCAGGCCGATCAATCAGCGCAATCGTCGCGTCAATGATTTCGCCAAGATTGTGTGGCGGAATATTTGTGGCCATGCCAACGGCAATGCCGCCTGCGCCGTTTACCAGGAGGTTTGGAAAACGCGCGGGAAGAACCGTCGGCTCGTTTTCCTGACCGTCATAATTGGCCCGAAAATCAACCGTGTCTTTTTCAATATCGGCCAGCAGAGCTTCGGCCGGTTTATCCATGCGAACTTCCGTGTATCGCATGGCGGCTGGCGGATCGCCGTCGATGGACCCAAAATTGCCCTGCCCGTCCAAAAGCGGCAGGCGCATGGAAAAATCCTGCGCCATTCTCACCAGGGCGTCATACACCGCCTGATCACCGTGCGGGTGATATTTACCGATAACATCGCCAACAACGCGGGCCGATTTTCGATAGGGTTTGTTATGAACATAGCCATTTTCGTGCATCGACCAGAGGATGCGCCGATGCACCGGCTTCAGCCCGTCGCGCGCGTCCGGAATTGCCCGGCTAACGATGACGGACATGGCGTAGTCGAGATAGGACTTACGCATTTCCTCTTCAATCGAGATCGACTGCCCACCGCCGCCAGAAGTGCCACCGGAACTGTCGCCAGGTGCCGCACCATCGTCTCCGCCGCCTTCTGGCAGGACGTTATCATCATGTTCGTTTGTCACGAAAAACCCAAGAAAAATGAATAAGAATTCCTGCCCTTCTATAGCAGCAGAGCCAATGAGTCGGCAAGCTAAACCCGCCCAAGGAAGTCCGTATCATGGGCCTCGAAATATAAGGGTGCAGCATCGCCGAATATCTGGATTTACCGCGCTCAGTCACCCCGGCCTAATTACCCCGGACCGGTGCCATTGGACCAGTCACCTGCGCATTAAATTTCGCTAGATCCAACCATCTGCTTGACTACGGCTGAAGAAACTAACCTGTCAGATCGATGGGGGTGACGAATTGTGGGCACGCTCAGTTACAACAGGTCCGGCACCCTCTTTGAAAACACCAATTAAATCCTTAGCTGGTATATGTTCCCTGTACGGCATAATCAGACACGGAAAAAATGGTCTCATTTCGCCAGAAACCCACCGTCTACCGTGATAGCTGCACCGTTTACAAACCGCGCATGATCTGCAGCCAGGAGAAGAGCAACTGCGGCGACCTCATCAGGATCGCCAAAACGCCCTGCCGGCGTGTCAGAAACGATCGACTTTATGTTGTCATGCCGCGCTTCACCAGTGCCCAGAAGGGGCTCCCACATCGGCGTCATAATCGCGCCAGGGCAAATTGCATTACAGCGAATATCGAGCCCTTCCTGCGCACAATAAAGCGCAACGGACTTGGTCAAACTGACCACGCCAGCCTTGGATGTGCCATAAGCAGCCGCCCGGGGCACACCTATCATCGCAGCACTCGACGCAAGATTTATAATCGCACCTGCCGATTTCCCCCGCATCGCCCAAATAGCATAACGGCATCCCATAAAAACGCCGTCCAGATTAACCGCATGTACCGCCCGCCATGCTTCGAGACTTGAATTTTCTGGATCCTGTGCGTCGCTACCGGAAGCCGATATGCCTGCATTGTTCACAAACACATCTGTTTCCGGGTAGGAATCGGCGAATTCATCCCAAGACGTTTCACTGGTGACGTCTAGCTCAAACGGAACGCCCCCAATATCTAACGCAACAGCGCGACAGCGAACCATATCAGTGTCGGTCAGGACAACGCTTGCCCCCGCTTCAACGAATGACTTGGCAATTGCCGCACCGATACCTGAGGCAGCACCAGTAATCACCGCACGTTTTCCATGCAGGGACGAGGGGTTTCTCAACGGCTCAATCATCGATTATTGCTTTGGTGATGCACTCACCCCAAACGCGCGTGCTGGCCAGCTGGCTGGAAAGCCATTTATTCAACGCTTCCTGGCACTCATCACGGCTTGCGTATTTTCCCAAACGGTCTGCGCCTGACAGATCATAAGCACCTGAACCGATAAGGGCATACCATTGAGGTGCCTTTACACGATCCCGCGCGGATAGAGTTTTTTCGTCGGGCGGTGTGCTGGCGCAAGCGTTCAGGATCAAACACCCGACGAAAAATAACACAACTCGATACAGGGAGAATTTAAACACGTTGCCACCTTCCTCAAAGCCTTACCTGCCATAACGTCGCTAGCAGAAGCAACGAAGTGACCGGCGCTCACGCCGCCAACGCCTTGCGCTGGCGGCGGACAGGCAGTCCAGAGTGGCGGAGCCAGGGCGTTGTGTCCATGGCTCTAAGACATGACCGCGAACCAAAGCGGGCATATCCTTCATCTAAGAACGCACCGGCGACACACGCCGGGAACGTCGCATCGTCAATGCCGGCTTATGCCGCGCGGCGGGTACGACGGGTGGTTGTCTTACGGCCCGTGGTGCGACGCGCCGCCGGCTTTTTCGCCGTTGTTTTCTTGGCAACCGGCTTCTTCGCAGCAGATTTCTTAGCTACCGTTTTTTTTGCAACTGGCTTTTTCGCAACTGGCTTTTTCGCAGCTGCTTTTTTGGCGGCGGTTTTCTTTACCGCTGGCTTTTTTGCAACCGGCTTTTTCGCCGCTGTCTTACGTGCTGCTGGCTTTTTGGCTGCAGCTTTTTTGACCGTGGTCTTCTTTGCTGCAGGCTTGCGCTTGGCAACAGTTTTTTTCGCAGCTGTTTTCTTTGCTACTGGTTTCTTTGCTACTGGTTTCTTGGCGACCGTCTTTTTAGCAGCCGTCTTTTTGGCTGTCGGCTTCTTCGCTGCGGTCTTTTTTACTACAGTCTTTTGTGCCGCTGTCTTCTTTACGGTCGTCTTCTTTGCAGCCGGCTTTTTCTTTGCGGTTGGCTTTTTCGCGGCGGTTGGCTTTTTCGCGGCGGGCTTTGTTGCCGTCGCTTTCTTCGCCGTAGTCTTGCGAGCCGTTGTCGCTTTACGTGCAGATACGCGCTTTACTGTGCTTTTTGTGGTCCGACGGGTTGTTGCCCGTTTTGCCGTTGTCGTCGTCTTTTTCGCAACTTTGCGTTTCACAGCCATGGTTGTAACCTCCGAATTGCCTGTAGAGCCAACATCCATAGTTAAAATTACTAATAAAGTTTTGAATTGCGCGGACACGGAGCGTCCGCACAGCAACATTCTTGGTCAAAACGGCATTTTTTTTTGTAAACAGCAACAAGATTGCGTTTTTGCAACACTTGCCAATGCTGACGCGCACTTTTGCAGTTTAGACTATCAGAGCCAATTGCGTTTTCACAAAACCACACGCGAACCGGAAAGTGCAGCGCACAAAATTAGAATGGAATGTCGTCATCCAGTTCGAATGACTTCCCACCGCCGCCTGATGGTGCAGACATTTGACCACCACCAAAGTCATCCCCGCCGCCAACTGATGTGGAATCACGGCGTCCATCGAGCATGGTCAGCGTTGAATTGAAGCCTTGCAGCACAATTTCGGTCGAATACCGGTCGTTACCGTCCTTGTCTTGCCATTTGCGGGTTTGCAATTGCCCTTCGATGTAAACTTTCGCGCCCTTGCGCAGATACTGTTCCGCAACGCGTGCCAGCCCCTCGGAAAAGATCACAACGCGATGCCACTCAGTGCGCTCACGCCGCTCACCGGTATTTTTGTCTTTCCAGTTTTCGGAGGTCGCAATTGCCAGATTGACGATCGGGCGACCGTCTTGGGTTTGCCGCACTTCCGGATCGCGCCCAAGATTTCCCACCAGAATAACTTTGTTGACGCTGCCCGCCATATCTAACTCTCCAATATTAAAATCGAAAACTCTCGCGGATTCGCCCGCGTTTAAACAGCTCTTTATCCACAGGCTCGTCCCGCCCACAAAAACAGACGCGCCCTGATAGACCCATTTAAGAACTCAAAAAACACAGCCAAAAGTTCACATCTTGTTCTTGCCGTCAAGCCCGATATAACCCACCGACGACCACGAACAAGGGAAACACACAGTGCCAAAAGCCTATTGGATCATCCATGTCGAGGTAACTGACGCAGCCGCCTACCCGCAATATATCGCTAAAGTTGGCGATGCCTTTGCGTCATACAAATATCGACCGACGTTTCTCGTGCGCGGCGGCAAAAGCGACCATCCGGAAGGCGCGACAAAACCACGCCATGTCATCGTTGAGTTCGAGAGTTATGACGATGCCGTTGAATGTTACTATGGCGAACCATACCAGGCTGCGGCCAAACTTCGCCAGCAGTTTGGAATAACAGATTTTGTGATCGTCGAGGGAAGCGACTAACCAAGCGCACCCTCCCCTGGCCCGCCATCCGAAAGGCGCAGATTAAACTATGACTTTGAAAAATATCCGCGTCGTTGGTGCCCGCGAACACAATCTGAAGAACGTCACGCTGGAAGTCCCGCGGGACAAACTGATCGTCATGACGGGGTTGTCAGGCTCCGGCAAATCTTCCCTCGCCTTCGATACTATTTACGCAGAAGGGCAGCGCCGTTATGTCGAATCCCTGTCCGCTTATGCGCGCCAGTTCCTGGAGCTGATGCAAAAGCCCGATATTGACCAGATCGAAGGCCTAAGCCCGGCAATATCGATCGAGCAAAAAACAACCAGCCGAAACCCACGCTCTACCGTGGGCACCGTGACAGAAATATACGATTATATGCGCCTTCTCTGGGCGCGCGTCGGCATACCTTATTCGCCTGCGACCGGCGAGCCGATCACATCCCAGACCGTATCGGAAATGGTCGATCGCCTGATGGCGCATGATGAGGGGGCACGCTTCTTTTTACTTGCGCCAATTGTGCGTGGCCGAAAAGGCGAATACCGCAAGGAATTCGCGGATCTGATGAAAAAAGGCTTCCAGCGCGTCAAAGTGGACGGCGACTTCTACGACATCGCTGACGTTCCCGCGCTCAACAAAAAGATCAAGCATGACATCGATGTGGTCGTTGATCGGATCATCATCAAACCCGGCATTGAATCCCGCCTCGCTGAATCATTTGAAACCGCTCTTGGCCTGGCCAATGACATTGCCGTCGCAGAAGAGGCAAAGCGTGCCGGTGATGCTGGCGATCCGGTTCGGATTATTTTTTCGGCCAAATTCGCATGCCCCGTTTCGGGTTTTACCATCGACGAAATTGAACCACGGCTGTTTTCATTCAATGCACCTGCCGGTGCATGTCCGGCATGTGATGGCCTTGGGACGGAGATGATATTTGATGAGGATCTGGTCATCCCCCATCACGATATCCCAATGAACAAAGGTGCCATTGCGCCATGGTCAAAGGGCACATCGCCATATTACGCACAAACCATCGAAGCGCTGGCAAAACATTACAAATTCAAACCAGGCGACACATTTGGCGATCTTGATCACGACCAGCGTTATGCCATTCTTTATGGTACTGGCGATGAAGACATATCGTTTGTTTATAAAGACGGTGCGCGAAAATATGAAACCGTCAAACCGTTTGAAGGCGTTATTCCAAACCTGGAGCGGCGTTTTCGTGAAACGGACTCAAGCTGGGTGCGCGAAGAATTATCGCGTTTTCAAACCATTACCGATTGCGACACCTGCGGCGGGTACCGCCTGAAGCCGGAAAGTCTAGCGGTGAAGATCGATGGTCTTCATATTTCTGAAGCAACGCAGATGTCCATTCGCGCTGCCGGTGCATGGTTTGACGCTTTGGAAAAGAAACTTTCCAAAAAACAAATGGCCATTGCCGCACGCATCCTGAAAGAAATCCGGGAGCGGCTGTTATTCCTGAATAATGTCGGCCTTGATTATCTCACCTTGTCGCGCGCATCGGGCACCCTCTCCGGCGGTGAAAGCCAGCGCATACGGCTTGCGTCACAAATCGGCTCAGGCCTTACGGGCGTTCTTTACGTTCTGGACGAACCGTCAATCGGCCTGCATCAGCGAGACAATGAGCGGCTGCTGGAAACGTTGCGTCGCCTGCGGGATTTGGGGAACTCCGTACTCGTTGTAGAACACGACGAAGATGCGATCCGCACTGCCGACCACATCGTTGATATCGGTCCTGGTGCCGGCGTTCATGGCGGAGAGATTGTCGCGCAGGGCTCAGTGAAGAACATTATGGCATCAAAACGCTCGCTGACAGGCGATTATCTCGCCGGACGGCGGGACGTGCCGGTCCCGGAAGGGCGCCGCGTTTTTGATCTCGCACGCCAAGTCAAAATCATCGGTGCCCGCACAAATAATTTGCAGGACGTTACTGCCGAAATCCCTGTGGGGTTAATGACCTGCGTCACCGGGGTTTCTGGCGGTGGCAAATCAACCCTGGTTATCGAAACGCTGTATAAAGCCGCTGCGCGCCGCCTTTATAATTCCAAAGATGCACCAGGCGATCATGATACGATTGAAGGCCTCGATCAATTCGACAAGGTCATTGATATTGACCAATCCCCCATTGGTCGCACGCCGCGTTCCAACCCGGCGACCTATACCGGCGCGTTCACGCCAATCCGTGAATGGTTTGCCGGACTGCCGGAGGCAAAAGCACGTGGTTATGCGCCGGGGCGATTTTCCTTCAACGTCAAAGGCGGGCGCTGCGAAGCTTGCCAGGGTGACGGCGTTATCAAGATCGAAATGCATTTTCTGCCAGATGTTTATGTCACCTGTGATGTTTGCAATGGCAAGCGTTATAACCGTGAAACCCTGGAAGTTCAGTTTAAAGATAAATCCATTGCGGACGTTCTAGACATGACAGTGGAAGAAGGGGTGGAGTTTTTCAAAGCGGTCCCGGCAATCCGCGACAAACTGGCGACCCTTAATCGCGTCGGCCTTTCCTACGTCAAAATTGGCCAACAGGCGACCACCCTGTCCGGCGGTGAGGCGCAGCGCGTCAAGCTCGCCAAAGAACTGTCCAAGCGGGCAACCGGTCGCACATTGTATATTCTTGATGAACCAACCACTGGGCTTCATTTTGAAGACGTTCGTAAGCTGATGGAAGTTATACAAGAGCTTACCGATGGCGGAAATACCGTCATCATTATCGAACACAATCTTGATGTAATTAAACAAGCCGACTGGATTATTGATCTTGGTCCGGAAGGTGGTGATGGCGGGGGACAGATTGTTGCAGCCGGAACGCCGGAAACCGTTGCTGGAACGGCCGGATCCCATACGGGCAGTTTTCTGCGCCCAGTTTTAGAAAAAGCGGGGATCTATCTGGAACCCGTAAAGACGAAAAAAGCGCCTGCCGCAAAGAAGTTGGCCACGGCAAAAAAGCGGGCCAGCAGGCGAAAAGTGGCTTGAAACGACTTAATACGTGAACACACAAGGCGTTGAGAAATTTTAGAGCATCAAAAACCGGCCCGACGCCTTGCCAATGTCAAAATTTAGGCCGCCAAAACGGGAACAACCGACAAAGCCATACGGCGTACCGGGATGGATCGTGTACCTTCGTGACAACGCCTTTGTTTGATAAATATATCGCCATTGACTGGTCCGCGGCGAATACACCAAAACGCGGCGGAGATTCCATTTGGCTCGCCACCGCCTACCGCGCCACATCTCGTATTATAGTCAAGCCGCCGGAAAACCTGCCGACCCGCGCCGCAGCGATGTCGCGATTGAAAGACCTCCTGGGCCATAATCTCAAAAACGCTCGGCGCACCCTTGTCGGGTTAGATTTTCCATTTGGATATCCACAAGGCTCGATCGGCCTGATCACCGGCACCCGCGCAGGCACCATGCCGCCATGGCGCAAATTGTGGTCATTCCTGTTCGAACACGTCGAAGATGATGATACCAACAGGTCAAATCGGTTCGATCTTGCTGACCAAATCAATTCTGAATGCTTTGGTGAAGCAGTATATTGGGGGCGGCCGCGTCAGAAATATTTTAACTGCCTGCCTGAGAAAAAAGAGGTTGGCGCCGTTCATCAAAAGCATGAATTTCGCCGCGTCGAACGCGTGCAGCCGCCGGCAAAGTCCGTCTGGCAATTGGCATATACAGGTGCGGTCGGCAGCCAGGCCTTGCTCGGCATAGCGCGCCTCGAAGCACTGCGCCGGGACCCGGTGTTCCGCCCCCACCTTGCCATTTGGCCGTTCGAAACGGCGTTCCAGGAAAAGCTAGATCGTCCGATCCTGCTGGCGGAGATTTATCCCTCAATGTTTAAGACACAAGCAAAAGCAGACGAGGTAAGAGACGCAGCGCAGGTACGCACCGTCGCGCACGCCTTAGCCAGAGCTGACCGCACACACCAGGGCGCGCGAAACATGCTGCAGGACTGGTTGAGCCCGCCCCCGCACCTTGCCAAGCGCGACCTTAAAGCAATTGTCGAAGAAGAAGGCTGGATTGTCGGGGCCGGTCGGGTCTAAACGAGCATCATGCGTATTGTTGGCGGAACATTCAGCGGGCGGCGGATAATCGCCGCGAAAGGGGATATATCCCGCCCCACCACGGATCGGACACGCGAAGCGTTGTTTAACGTTCTCGCCCACCGCGACGACGTGGTGTTCGACGGTGCCCGCATCATTGACCTGTTCGCAGGTTCCGGCGCGCTTGGCCTGGAGGCGATATCTCGCGGCGCGGCGTTTTGTTTATTCGTGGAAACCGATGCCGCTGCACGAGGGGCCATTCGCGATAATGTCGAGGCCCTCGCCCTTTTCGGTTCCACGCGCATTCATCGGCGCTCAGCAACCAATTTAGGCCACAAACCAGCAGGCCTTGGCGCACCATTCACTATTGCCTTCCTGGACCCGCCCTATGAAAGGGCGTTAGCCATACCAACATTGGAAATGCTCCGCGACGGCGGCTGGCTAGAGGTCGGTGCCCTTGTCATTGTCGAGCAGAGCATCCGGGAAACGCCTGTTTCGACCGACGGTTATGAAGAAGTCGACCGGCGGATTTATGGCGATACACAAATCGGGATTTACCGGCTCGCAGCCAAAACCAAGTAAACATTAGATTACACCCGGAAAACCCAGGAAAACAATGAACGCTGCACCAATCGTCGCGCTGGTTCGGCCTTCCCGCCTGCGATGAGCACGCGTGCCGCAAATCGTGCTAGGCTCCCTTTCAGGACTGACAAAAAGACTGGATTCTGGCGCGGACAGCGTTTTACCTTGTCCGGTAATTGACTTGGGTAAAAAACGTCTGTTCGGACTTCTCCAACACAAACGGTCACGCCACATAACCCGGCTCAGCGCTGGCTATGATCGTGCCAAGGTTACATCAACTTCAGAACGTGCGGCATCATGTATAAATTTTTTAATCTCACCACGAATAAAACAATTATTGCGGCGGCAACGCTCCTACTGGCGGCGGGCTGCGCAAACGGGAATGACGGCCGCAGCCCGGGTTGGCTCCTTGGCCTGGGCACCAGTACCACGAAAACCTCATCCATCGCTGCGCAGGACGCTCAACTTCGCTTCGCATCAATAGACAAGGCGCTGCAAGAAGAAGTCGATAATAATATCCGTGCAGGCTTTGTTGCCCGAATTGTGACGTCGCAAGGCCCGGTCTATGAAACCGCGATTGGCATGGCCGACCGTGAAAATGGCCTCGCCATGGCGAGCGACACACGGTTTCGCATCGCGTCCATGACCAAGCCAATCGTTAGCGCCGCAATCATGCGTCTGGTCGATGATGGCAAGGTTCGTCTTAACGACCCTGTTTCTAAGTTTATCCCGGCTTTTGCGAATGCACGCGTTGCCACATCAACGAAAAAACGTGCTGATGGCACCTACGCGACCCGGCCAGCAAACAAAGACATAACCGTCCATCACCTGCTTACCCACACTGCCGGGCTTGGATATTTTCTTCTCTTTGAAAGCGATCTTGACAAGGATTACCTTGCGGTAAATCCATTTTTTACCTCGGGTACATTGGAAGAGCGGATCGACCTTATTGCCAGCCTTCCCCTCTATGTCGATCCAGGCGTTACGTGGATTTACAGTTATGCAACCGATGTCCTCGGGCGCGTTATCGAAGTGGCGTCCGGCAAC
>SHAI01000169.1 GCA_004213235.1 Parvularculaceae bacterium | reverse complement strand
GAGGTAATGAAGCTCTCCGTTTATCTTTACGAAAACCTCATCCAGATGCCACGCCCAGTTCGAATAGTTCGTGTTCTGGACGCGGCGTCTTCGGATCGACTTCGCGAACAACGGACCAAAACGGTTCCACCAGAAAAGGACCGTTTCGTGGGTGATATCGATACCGCGCTCGTGGAGCAGATCCTCCACGTTGCGCAGAGAGAGCGGGAAGCGGATGTACATCATCACAGCGAGGCGGATCACCTCAGGTGACGTCTTGAAATATTTGAACGGATTGCGCATCCGAGGAGGCTACGAAATCAGGCGAACCCGCTCAAACCGTTTTTCTTCTGACAGAGCCCCACCAACACCCTTGTCAGGTCCGACATCCCGTTGGACTGGTCTGAACAAGAGAGAATGTTTGGCTTCGACCGTCCAAGTCTCGTTCGCTGATGAAGCTGAATTCTTCCCTGCTAAATGCTCTCAATAAAGTGAGTTTCCCTGTTATCTGGTACAGGGAATTATTCAGCTAAACAGTTGAAAGTTTGATGCGTTCCATCAGGTAGGATGGGGCGCTTCGCTGTTCCGTGACTAATTTCGCTGCAGATCGGCCATTATCAGGGAAACTCCCAGTACCCGGACCACCACACATAGCGGTTTGAGACTTTCGGGGTTTTCGGGGGTATTGGGGTGGGTTCGTTCGGTCTCGGTTCCAGACACGGCTTCGCAAGCCCCGGAAACTTGGGGAAGAAATTGCCAGTTCATGGAAAGAGACGAGACCTGTCGCTCTGAGTGGCGGACAGGGTGGGATTCGAACCCACGAGACGGTTGCCCGCCTACACGCGTTCCAGGCGTGCGCCTTCGACCACTCGGCCACCTGTCCGTTCGCCCGGCCGGAACTAAACCGGGCACAGGCGCGCGGACTATACAGATGCCGGCCCAGTGTGCAACCGCAACGGGCACAGGTTTGCGGTCACGGCAATCTCGCGCTAGGGTCATGCATGTTCGGGGCAAACAAGTAGGTTAATGTAATGGCTGCGTTTCGTTTTTTGGCATGGCTTCTGGTGGCTTTGGGGATCGCGTTTCTGGGCGCGGATGCGGTGAGTTCTGTGGAAATGGCCGAGCCCGTAATCAGAACCATGGCGGAAATATTATCCCTGTTCGGGGTCAACGCCGTTGATGGGCTGCAGTCTGCGCCCAAAGGCGTCGCCAATGCTCTGGCAACCCTGCTGAACCTGCCTTTCTGGGCGGTGCTTGGCGTGCTTGGTATCGTTTTCACGCTCATCTTCCGGCCGATCGACTAAAACAGCGGCGCGCGCAGCGGTCCATGGATGCCGCCACGCGCAGATGCATTCCCACGCGCCGGGTCGTTCCCGAGCAGAGGTCCGGATCGTTTCCGTACAGAGGTAATGCGCACTGGTGATGTGGTTGCGCGATGCGCTGTCCTTCCGGCGATGACACTAGCGGCCATACCGCTCAGGGCGCGGGAGGTGTGAACCGCTGGTGCAAGATGTCCTTGCCCGCTTCTGGCCCCTGATCAATTTGCGCCAGCAGACGCTCGCGGTCTCTGCCGCGGAATTGCGCAATGTAATCATCAATCAACGGTGCGGCGACATTGAGCTCACGCAGGGTCTCCCCCGCCAGGGTGAGACTGGATTCAAGGGTCTCACGAACAATGAATGTTGGCTCGAACGTCTGTAAATGTATCTCGTGCAAGCGATCATGCGCCAAAACCATGATTGGCAGATTGGGCAATCGCGCCCGCACAGCTTCAACAGCATGATTAACCGCAGACGGATCATCCATGGTCAGGATCAACGCCCGCGCATCATCGAGCCCTGCGGTGATTAAGACATCAAGTCGAGATGCATCGCCATAATACACCTTATACCCAAACCGCTGCGCATTGCGGATATGCCGCCCATTGCGGTCGATGGCAGTAACATCAAGCCCCGCTGGCACCAATACCTGGGATACGATCTGCCCGGCCCGGCCAAAGCCCGCGACAACAACATGTCCCGTTGTCGCCGATGGCGCTTCCAGATTATCCCTTTGCCCCGCCTCGCCGCGATTTGCCAACCGGGCCGCAACCATCACCGCAAACGGGGTAAGGACCATGGAACAGGTGACGATTGCGGACATGATAGTCGCGTTACCACTGGAAAAAAGCGCTGCCTCAACACCCAAGCTGAAGACGACAAAAGCGAATTCCCCGCCCTGGCTGAGAACGGCACCGACCTTTATTGCATCGCCCGCGCCCGTGCCCAGAGAACGTGCCAATCCGGCGAGAAGTATCGTCTTAACGACAACAAGACCAAGTGCGCCGCCGACGACCAGGACCCATGCCGATGCGATGGCCGATAAATCAAGACGCATACCGATAGAAATGAAAAACAGGCCGAGCAACAAACCCCGGAATGGTTCAATATCGGTCTGGATTTGATGTCGGTATGACGATTCTGCCAGGAACACCCCCGCCAGGAAAGCACCAAGCGCCATGGATAATCCCGCCCAGGACACAGCCGCAGCCACGCCAGCAACCACAAACAGCGCCGTGGCGGCAAATGCCTCGCGCGATCCTGAATCCGCGACATAACGCAAGGCATGGTCAAGAACAAAACGACTGATAAGGATGAGCGCGACCACCACGCCAATCCCTTTGAACGCATCGCTCCAGCCCGCGGCTTCCCCGGCGCTTCCGGCGATGAAGGGTAAGATGGCCAGCAATGGTACAACCGCCAAATCCTGAAATAACAAAACGGGAAACGCCTTTCGCCCATAGGGCGTTGTCAACTCACCACGGTCTTTCATGAATTGAAGCGCGAACGCGGTAGACGAGAACGCAAAGGCGAGCCCTGCAATGACCGACGCCTGCCACGTCATCATGTCAGCGGCCAACAATACGGATGCGATCAGGACACCGGTGACCAGCATTTGCGCGGCACCAAGACCAAAGATATCCCGCCGCAATGCCCACAACCGGGAGAGGGATAATTCCAGGCCAACCAAAAACAGGAACAAGACCACACCCAATTCGGCAATGTGAAAGACGCCTTCTTCCGGGTGAAGCAGATCTAATGCCCAGGGCCCGATAACGATGCCAGCGGCTAGATACCCGACAATGGAACCAAGTTTGGCACGGTTGAACAACGGCACAGCAATCGCCGCGGCACCCAGATATGTCGCCGCCTCGATGAGAAAATCGCTGCCTTCTGTCGCCATTGAGTAATCCTTTTAAAAAATTTGATCCGCGTTTTTCACCACCAGAATTGACGCCTCCTCCCTACCTGTTTCCATCTGCAAAGACGAGGTGTCTGTGCGCCGCAATATGCCCGTATAAAGATGTGATATTGTCACAGCGGTGCCATGGGGATAAAGAGAGTTCGGGGGAGAAACGATTATGGTGGTGTATTGGTATGGGTCGTTTGTTTCTCGTTCTCCTGTTTTTGGTCGCCGGTGCGGCCGGCCTGATCTATAAGTTCGGTACGCCGGACATCGTTCGCGAACGGATGCCGGAAAAAATTCTGCCCTGGCTCGATCGTCTGGAAGCTCTTGGCACAGCTCACGCGCAGGCTTCAGATCAAAAAGCCAGCTCTTCAAACGTGGCGAAAAACGCCAAGCTCCGGATCAATGATCGGGGCCTTCAAATCATCAAAGACGGCGAAGACTTGCGACTAGAGGCCTATCGACGCGGCAATCACGACTATATCGGTTACGCTCATCAAATGGCACCTGACGAAGTGCGCAAGATTACTCAGAAGAAGGCCGAAACTCTCCTGCGCAATGATGTAAAAATCACCGAAGGGGACGTGCGAAAAGCGCTGACACGCGCTGCTACGGAAAACCAATTCTCCGCCATGGTTTCACTTGCACATAATATGTGCACAAATTGTTTTTCAACATCGTCTGACGTTCTCAAGAAATTCAATGCTGGCGACATACAAGGCGCTGCAAACGCATTTCGGAACCACAATCACGCCGGGGGCGAAGTGCACCCCCATTTGGTAGAGCGCCGTGAAAAGGAACGCCTGCTGTTCCTCACGCAAGACTAAGGTGTTGCGTTGGGGCTAGAGCGCTCTGAGGCCTGCGAGCTCTTCCAGACCAAGGGCAATATTGAGATTTTGCATTGCCTGAACAGCGGCCCCTTTCAGCAGATTGTCCGTCGCAGCGACAATGACAGCAGCGCGTGCATCGCTGGATAGGTCAAACCCACCAATCAAGACACCATTTTGGCCAGCACCATGCTTGAGTTCCGGCGCATCATCGCGCAGCGTGATCAGTTCTTCGCGGTCGTATTTATCCTTAAACAAACTGATGAGCCCCTCGCGCGTCATTTTGCGATCTAGAGGCGCATGCACCGTTACCAGCAAACCGCGAAATGCCGGATGGACATGGGGCATGAACCGTACCGGTACCGTCAGATGGCGCGTCGCCTCGCGTTCATGCTTATGCCCGACAAGTGCGTAGGGCATGAGGTTATCAGCCAGGCGTTTTTCATCATTGCGCGGGTTTGGTGTTGAGCCGGCACCAGAATACCCCGACACGCCAAAAACCGCAGGCACCCCATCAAGGAACGGCACCAGCGGTGCCAATGCCAATTGCATTGCCGTTGCATAACAGCCGGGGTTGGCGACCAGGGAGGCACCTGTGACTTTTTCGCGGTGCAATTCCGGTAAGCCGTACGCCCACGCATCGTCAAATCGATGATCCGCCGACAAATCTAGAATGATCCGCTGTGGTGCCAGTTTCTGCAGCGCGTCAACATAGGCCCCGCCAGCGCCATCCGGTAATGCCAGGATAACCGCATCGGCACGGCGGATGGCCGCCGCCTCTGGGTCCAGTGCCTCAAAAATGCACCCCGAAACATGCTCCGGGGCGATCTCGCTCACCGCGCGCCCGGCCCATTCTCTCGACACCGCATAGGACAGCATCATTTCGGGATGGCCAGATATCAGTCGAATGAGTTCACGCCCCGTATGTCCGCGCGCACCGACAAGGCCGATCAAAATAGGCTCACTCATCTTTGTATCTTCTCACCCCCGGCCATGAAATGCGTGTCACCTAAAGGCACAAAAGACTCCTTCAATTCGGCAATTTTCGCAACAATCGGTGCCGCTGTCGCCAGATCGTCGTCACCGGTCCAGAACACCGTCCATTCACCGCGCTTGATCGCGCCCGTCGCCATCGACTGATAAAACGCATTGAAGCCATTATCGGTGCGCGAACGCCAGTAGAT
>SHAI01000168.1 GCA_004213235.1 Parvularculaceae bacterium | reverse complement strand
TTTTGGATTTTCACGCATGGATCGGGAGATCATCGTTGAGAAAATCGCTATAGAGACGATTGAACCTGGCGGTGATTTAACAAGCCCCAGTGAGGATAGGAAAAAAACCCAGACTGAGAAAATTGGCGATATTTCTTTTTTTGCTGATGGGCATCGTGCGGATGCGCATGTCTTTGCGCGCGATGATTTGGCGGCGGATGCGCGGATTTGTGGTCCTGCGCTGATTGTTGACCGGACGGCGACGATTGTTGTCGATGCAGGTTGGGAGGCGCGTGTCCTTAAGGGGGGAGAGGTGCTGTTATCTCTCTGTCGTGAAGTGCCGGGGGACGAAGTGGCCTTGACGCAAGGGCATAAAGCCGCGCCGGTTCGCCTTGAGCTGTTTGCAAATATGTTTATGGGGCTTGCGGAGCAAATGGGGTCGGTACTGAAAAATACCGCTGCGAGCGTGAACATGAAGGAGCGATTAGACTTCTCATGTGCCATATTTGACCGCCATGGTGCGCTTATTGCCAATGCGCCCCATGTGCCGGTGCATCTTGGCGCTATGGGGCAAAGTGTGCGGCATGTGCTTTCGGTGCGCGGGGATGAATTGCGGCCCGGTGACATGATTGCCCTGAATAATCCGGGGGCAGGGGGGACCCATTTGCCGGATATTACCGTGATTGCGCCGGTCCACGATATGGAAGGTAAGGAACTCTTATTCTTCGTGGCGAACCGGGGGCACCATGCCGATATTGGCGGCATCGCGCCGGGGTCTGCACCGCCCTTTTCCAAAACCCTCGCGCAAGAGGGAGTTGTCATTGACGATTTTCTTTTGGTGCGAAACGGTGATTTGCGGGAGGCAGATTTCCGGGAGCTCTTGCAGGCGTGTGCGTTTCCAGCGCGAAATCCCGATGAGAATGTGGCCGATATTGCCGCGCAGGTTGCTGCTAACAATGCTGGGGTGCGCGCGTTGCATGAGTTGGTGCGAAGATATGGTGCCGATACATTAAATCGGGAAATGCAGGCGATTGTATCCTATGCGGAAGAACGGGTTCGCAAAGCAATTGACGTCCTTTCTGACGGGTCATTCCAGCTTGATCTGGAAAATGGTGGCAAGATCTGTGTCGCTGTTCACGTGGATCATCATCAGCGCCGGGCGCTGATCGATTTTTCAGGGACGAGCGAGCAGTCTTGGGATAATTTCAATGCGCCTTCTGCGGTCGCGCGCGCAGCGGTTCTTTATGTGTTCCGTTGTCTTGTGGGCGATGACATGCCGCTGAACGAGGGATGTTTGGCACCGATCGATATCCGCATTCCTCAGGGGTCTTTACTGGCACCGGATCCGGACCGTGCGGTGGTCGCAGGCAATACCGAAATCAGCCAGGCCATATGTAATGTGCTTTTTGGTGCCCTTGGGGTGCGGGCAGGCGCACAAGGTACCATGAATAATCTCTTGCTGGGTGACGCCACACGCCAATATTACGAGACAATATGTGGCGGTGCCGGGGCAGGGCCCGACTTCCAAGGCGCATCGGCCGTTCACACGGACATGACCAATACGCGGATAACTGACCCTGAACTCATGGAATTTCGCTACCCCTTCAGGGTAGAGGCGTTCAGTATCCGGCGCGGATCTGGCGGCGCGGGGGTAAACCGGGGCGGGGATGGCGTGGTTCGAAAAATCCGGGTCTGTGCGCCGCAGACGCTCTCGTTCGTGTCTTCCTCACGGCGTTCCGGGCCCCACGGCCTCTCTGGTGGCGGCATGGGGGCGGTCGGTCGGCAATGGGTGGAACGCCCATCGGGAGAACGGGTTGAGTTTGCCGGCGTCGATGGTCTTGAGGTCAGCGCGGGCGATTTGATCGTAATTGAAACGCCCGGTGGTGGGGCTTGGGGGCATGGTTGAGTTTTGGTGCTAAGCTTGGCCTTGACGCGCACTTCCGCATAACTAGGTTCGCGCCATGATCGATTCAGATAACACATCGGGAAAACCATGCGTGGCACCGTCGGCCGGGGGCGAAAAAACGGGCGGCAGCGCTCCTGTTAAAAAAAAGAGCTCTTCAATCGAGGATGGCCAACAGACACGAGAATCAAGACTTGCAGAAGCGTTAAGAGCAAATCTTCGCCGTCGGAAGGCCAAAAAATAGGCGCAACGCCAAGCCAGCATCATGCCTTTGAAGTCGTGATGCGATTCAATCAGGACGGTGTTCAAAGCCGTAACGAGAAATATGGATAAACTAGCAATAATTGGCGGACGCCCGCTTTATGGCGATATCGAAATCAGCGGCGCGAAAAACTCCGCATTGAAGCTCATGGCGGCCGCATTGTTGTCAGATAAGCCACTGGCCCTGTCGAATGTGCCAAGGCTCGCCGATGTGGACATGCTCTTGCGTCTACTCGAGGCATTGGGGGTAGAGACCAAGCGCAATGGGACAGATCTTACCCTTGACGCGAGGACGATCACATCGACGCTGGCACCCTATGACCTGGTCCGGAAGATGCGGGCTTCTTTCAACGTCTTAGGCCCGCTTTTGGCCCGGGAACATCAAGCGAAAGTGTCGTTGCCTGGCGGCTGCGCTATTGGCGCGCGGCCGGTGGATCTTCATCTCAAATCGCTCGAGGCGATGGGGGCGGTGATTGAACTGGATGAAGGCTACGTCATCGCAAGTGCGCCGCGCGGGCTGTCTGGGGCAAGGATTGCTTTTCCTTTCGTCTCTGTTGGAGCAACCGAGCACGCTATGATGGCGGGCGTACTGGCGAAGGGCGACACTGTTTTGATCAACGCCGCGCTGGAGCCGGAAATCGTTGACCTTGCTGATTGCCTGCGGGCGATGGGCGCAAAGATTGAAGGTGATGGCGGACCGGAGATCCGTATTACCGGCGTGTCGTCGCTGAATGGGGCAGACTATGCCGTGATGCCTGATCGGATCGAAACCGGCGCATATGCGCTTGCTGCCGGTGCGGCTGGTGGTGAGGTTTTCCTGCGCGGTGCCCGTCTGGACCTTATTGGTGCTGCGGTTGGTGCATTGGAGGCGGCCGGCATCCAGCTAACCGCCCGCGATGGCGGGATTGTTGCCGCCCGCCCGGCTGAGCGATGCGTGGGCGTTGATATTGTCACTGACCCGTTTCCTGGATTTCCTACGGACTTGCAGGCGCAGTTCATGGCGGTCATGACCACAGCACAAGGTGTTTCAACAATTCGCGAGACGATTTTCGAAAACCGCTTCATGCATGCGCCGGAATTGGCCCGCATGGGGGCAAAAATATCCGTTAACGGACAGGTGGCGATGGTGACCGGTGTGCCGAGATTAAAAGGTGCCCCTGTCATGGCGACTGATCTGCGCGCATCGATGGGACTGGTCATTGCCGCGCTTGGTGCAGAAGGTCAGACAATGGTCAATCGCGTCTATCATCTTGATCGCGGTTTTGAACGGCTGGAAGAAAAGCTGGTAAGGTGCGGCGCACTAATTGAGCGGGTAAAGGGCGAGTGATTAATTATGGCCGGATTGCGCGATTACAAACCTTTGCGACTTATGGCGGCAGATGCTGACGATCTGAACGTTCTTTCCTCTGTGCTCCAGGATGCTGTGGTCAAGATCAAGGATATCGCCTTTGACCCTGATGCACGCAGATTTGCGCTTGTTCTCAATCGATTTGTTTGGGAGTGCGCAGCATCTGGCAAAAGTAATATGTTTGCCCGTGTACGGACCGGATGCCATTTCGATGATGTCATATCTGTGTCGCACCAGGCTATCCGCCAGCAGGCGGGCGAGGCGGTTCTTGACCTTCTCGCTGTACGTTTTGAGCTGGGAGATGATGGAGACGGTGCCATTTATCTGGACTTTGCCGGTGGGGGGGGCATTCGCCTTGATGTCGAAAGCGTCAATGTCGCAGTTCGCGACTTGACGGACCCATGGCCAACAAAATCGCGGCCTGACCATAGTTCAGACGCGTAGGCTTTATTTAACATGCTTATCTTGGAGGTCGCGTTGCTATGGCGTTGCGATTGAATAGTCTCGATGAAGACTTCCCGGAGAAATTTAATGCTCTGGCGACGGCTAGTCGCGGCGCACTTGACGAAGTCGGACCGGCGGTTGCTGACATAATAAAGGATGTGTGTGCGAACGGTTTTTCTGCCGTAGCCGACTATACGCAGCGTTTTGACCGCGTATCGATTGACCCACAAACCGCTCGTATTGAAAAGGGCGAGATTACCGCAGCCGCAAATCGGATTGCGCCGGACCTACGTGACGCCCTGCAGCTTGCCGCGGATCGCATTTTTGCATTTCATGAGCGGCAGCTGCCGAAAGATATAATGTACAAAGATGAAGTGGGGGCATCGCTCGGCTGGCGATGGACGTCGGTCGATGCGGCGGGGTTATATGCCCCTGGCGGGCGTGCGGCGTATCCGTCCAGCGTATTGATGAATGCCATTCCGGCAAAAGTGGCCGGCGTGCGCCGCCTGGTTATGTGCACGCCGACGCCCGGGGGCGAAATAACTGATGCGGTTTTGGCTGCGGCACACATTGCTGATATTGACGAGATTTGGCGCATCGGCGGCGCGCAAGCTGTTGCTGCGATGGCTCACGGGGCGGATCCGATTGAACCTGTTGATGTTATTGTTGGTCCCGGCAATGCCTATGTGGCGGAAGCAAAACGTCAGGTTTTTGGTGTCGTTGGTGTAGACAGCATCGCGGGACCGTCAGAAATACTTGTTGTGGCAGATGCCGATAACCCGGTGGGCTGGACTGCCGCCGACTTGCTAAGCCAGGCAGAGCACGATCCATCGTCACAGTGCATTCTCATCACGGATGATGCGGCATATGCAGATGCCGTGGTGAACGAAGTCGGCGCGCAGATTGCCGCACATCCACGCCGTGAGATTGTCCATGCGGCATGGCAAAATAATTCCGCAGTCATTGTCGTGAATGATCTTTTGGCCGATGCGCCGCGATTGGTTGATCGTTTGGCACCGGAACATTTAGAGCTTGCTGTTGCCGAGCCGAATGCGCTCTTCGCCAGGATCCGTCATGCTGGTGCTGTATTCCTGGGGCGTTATGCCCCTGAGGCGTTGGGCGACTATGTGGCGGGGCCTAATCATGTTCTCCCTACATCTGGCGCGGCGAGGTTTGCTTCTGGACTTTCCGTTCAAAATTTCATGAAACGCACGACCATTTTGCAAACTGACTTGGCAGCATTTTCCGCATTGGCACCTGCCGCCGCGCGGCTTGCCGATGCAGAAGGGTTGCCGGGGCAT
>SHAI01000167.1 GCA_004213235.1 Parvularculaceae bacterium | reverse complement strand
CTCCTGAGTGCCTGTGTGATTCAGGCGGCACTCTCCCCCCTCAGTGCCCGGAACGATGCAGCAGCGATACCAGACGCACCGAACGTCACACCAAATTTTGCAACTTATACGCCGGAATTAAGCGCGGTTCGGATCAACGCAGCAAACGCGCCGAAAATCGACGGTGATCTATCCGATAATGCCTGGCAACACGCGGCAACGACCGAAGCGTTTTATGAAGTGGAACCAAGAAATGGTGCCCCTCCATCGCGCAAGACTCGTGCCTACCTCATGTATGACGACAAAAATCTGTATGTCGCCATCTACGCGTATGACGACCCGGCACGTATCACCCACCGTTTATTGCGGCGCGATGCCCCCTTACAAGATGATGATGGCGTACGCATTCTGATCGACAGTTTCGGCACGCGCCGTGACTCGTATTTCTTTGCCACAAACCCTAATGGTGCCCGCGTCGACGCGCTCACGGAAAACAATCAAAGCTTCCGTGAAGAATGGGATCAGATCTGGAATGTCGCGGCAAAGGTTGTTGAGGATGGATGGATCGCAGAATTCGCCATTCCATTTCAGTCAATCTCCTTTGATGCATCTTTGGAGGAATGGAACCTCCAGATTATACGAACCATTCGTCGGACGAATGAGGAAATTCGCTGGTCAAATATCGATCAGACCCGCGATCGGATCGACATGACCAATCCGGGCCGGCTCAAAGGCATTAAAGGAATAAAGCCAGGTTTGGGCCTTGAAGCACAATTGTTTGTCGCCGCCTCAAATTCATATGATTGGGAGACGGACGACATTGTAACAGACATCAGACCGAGCGGTAATGTCTTTTACAAGATCACACCTTCACTGACCGGCTCACTTACCTACCGGCCAGACTTCTCCGATGCGCCATTGGATGCCCGCCAGGTCAATACCGGCCGGTTTTCATTATTTTTTCCCGAAACGCGCGATTTTTTCCTGCAAGATAACGCCGTCTTTGAATTCGGTGGTCAGAACTTTCGCAATAACAGAAATGGCAGCGCGTTTTTCAGTCGCAATATCGGCATTGTTGAAGGCACACCTACGGACATAATCAGCGGGGTTAAATTTTCCGGAAAGGCGGGACCGGCAAATGTCGGGATCATTACCACGTTAACGGATGATGTCACACTCTCAGATGGTCGACAGATCGACAAACAGATTCTAAGTGCTGGCCGGGTATCGGTCCCTGTTTTTACAGAGTCAAAAGCCGGTGTCATTTTCACCCATGGTGACCCGACAGGCGAAGCGACCAACACCGTTGGCGGCGTCGATTTCCAGTTCAGGAATTCCAGCCGCTGGCCGGGACAATTGTTCTTTGATGCCGCTTATCTGCGAAGTTTCGATGACGATGGTAAAAATGGCGCTCAGAGCGATCATTTGATTGCGCTGCACGCTGCCTATCGCAGCCAGGGCTGGAACTGGACAGCAATCGCCCGCGAAATTGGCGAGAATTATCGCCCACGGCTTGGTTTCTTAAATCGTCATGGCACACGAAAATGGAATGGGAACCTGTTCAAACGCTGGCGACCGAAAGACAGTTTTTTACGCGTGTGGGAAATCGGTGCGTTTACTGATGTTCTCACAGATATGGATGACGAGGTTCTCGATCGTTTTTCCGGAATTTGGTTCTTCGCGCGGACAAATGCCGGAGATCGGCTTTTTCTTCGCGCACGAGAGTCATTTTTAGACATTAGGGAACCATTCCAGATCGCAGGGCGCCTACCGGTACCTGTAGGTGAATACTCGCAAATGGCCTACACGGCCGAAGTGGCTCTCACCAATGCGCGCGCCCTCGGCATTGAGCTGGAATATAGCTGGGGGGATATCTATGATGGTAATTTCAATTATATCGGCGTGGAAACACGCTGGCGCCCGAATGAACGGATTAATCTCGGCCTTGAATATTCAGTAGAGACATTTGACCTGCCATCCGGCAAGCTTGCTGTTCATGTTGCCGCGATCAATTCAACGCTTGCTTTTTCCCCCTGGATGACGCTGCAAACAGATGTTCAGTACGACAATATCTCAGAAAGGTTTACCTGGTTTTCCAGGTTCCGTTGGGAACCGACCCCCGCCAGGGAGGTATTTGTTTCCCTGGGGCATGACGCCACCATTGACCGCAACCGTATTCCCGGTTCCTTCCGCGCGCAGGGCACGAGCCTGGGGGTACGCCTGGGCCAAACCCTGCGGTTTTAAACGCAACCAGTTTTAAGCGAACTGGTTTTAAGCGACTGGTTTTAAGCGACTGGGCCTTAAGCAAACGGGTCTTAAACGAACAGGTCTTGAGCAAACTGGCGGGCGGGCTTGGGTTGATGCGCGCCACCGTGACTGGTAAGGCCACGGAAATTCATCGAAATCAGGCGAAACATCATGAAAATCAATGGAAACGAGATCCGCCCGGGCAATGTCGTTCAACACCAGGATAGCCTCTGGGTAGCCGTGAAAATCAATGCGGTGAAACCCGGCAAAGGGCCTGCATACGCCCAGGTTGAACTGAAAAACCTGTTGGACGGTCGCAAGTTAAACGAACGCTTCCGCGCATCGGAAACCGTGGAACGGGTACGCCTGGAACAGCGCGACCATACCTATTTATATGAAGAAGGCGATATGGTCGTCTTTATGGATGGTGAATCCTTCGAGCAGATTTCCATCCCGAAGGACATGATTGGCGATCGTGCCGCATTCCTTCAGGACGGCATGCAGGTTGTGGTAGAAAGTCATGAAGGCAAGGCGATCGGCGTTCAATTGCCTGAACAGGTTGTTTTGGAAATCACCGAAACCGAACCCACGGTGAAGGGCCAGACCGCGTCTAGTTCATACAAGCCATCTATCGTTGAAAATGGCTTGCGCGTCATGGTGCCGCCCTACATCACCGTTGGTGAGAAGATCATCGTTAACACCGAAACCATTGAATTCGTGAAGCGGGCAGACTGACTGCTCTTTGCATCGAAGCTTTGACATTAAATGGCAGTGCGCAGCAAAGCTCCTGCCATTTTTTGTGCCCATCATTTGGACGCGCTAACGTGCGCCCACATGATAGCGGTTCAAAGCCTCGACAACGCGGTTGCGATCGCGCCGCTCCCGCAGGAGCAAGATGAACAAGATGATCGCAATCACTGGCGAGCCAATTAAAAAGATGGTGACGGCAATTGCCCCTGCCGCGGTCAATAAACCGATGAGGGACGCGACCAGGGCGATGATAAGCCCGAATAGTGTCGCGAAAAGGCCAATGATCACACCGGCGAGCCCACCGAACCCGGCCCCCAAGGCATCCACGGCGGTCAGCTCCGGTTCTGCATAGACATAAGCTGCAAAGGATAAAGCCGCACCGACGAGCATAAAGAGAAGGACCGGCAGCCAGACCCACAAAAGCCCGCCACTCTTCTTTTCAAACTTCTCACCGTTATTCGCACTTAAAACGATGTCACCTGCGCCGTCACCACGCGCACTGACACCTTCGTCAATTTTATCCGTCATCCTCGGCCCCTTCCATTTCCCCGCGCCACACAGCGCAAATTGGTCCCCTTAATTTTCGGCAGAGACGCGGCGGTTGACAAGGCCGTTCATCGCAAAACGGTCTCGTGAGATCGCAGCAATCGGAAAATTTATCTTTGCCATCGGCTTGTCGCTGGCATTCGGCTTTGCTAGCTCCCGCCGTTCTCGGCGAAAGGAGCCAGCATGGCTAAGCGTATCTCGACCAAGGCCCCGCGCGCGTGGCAACGAATGTTATCTGGACGTCGCCTGGACCTGCTCGATCCATCGCCGGTGGATATCGAAATTGAAGATATCGCCCACGGGCTCGCGCGGGTTGCGCGCTGGAACGGTCAAACGATTGGCCCGGCTGCATTCTCCGTGGCGCAGCACTCTGTTGTCGTTGAACAATTCTGTGCTCGCTTACGTCCAGAATGGCCGGCGAAATGGCGTCTTGCCGCCTTGTTGCATGACGCGCCTGAATTCGTCATCGGCGACATGATCAGCCCGTTCAAGGCAGCGCTGGGCCCCCAATACAAAACGATTGAGCACCGCCTCCAGCAAGCGATCCACATTCGCTTTGGCCTCCCGGCGGATTTGCCGCGCACGGTGGAAAAGACCATCAAACGCGCCGACCGCGCGAGCGCTTTTTTTGAAGCGATCCAGATTGCCGGCTTTTCCGACACCGAAGCGCGCAGCATATTTGGTGCCCCGCGAAACATCTCCGATATCGCATTAACGGTTCAACCGGCCGAAACGGCGCAGGCAGCGTATATGCAATGCTACCAGGACCTGATCACGGAGATGGGAGCAGACCGCCACACAGCCTCGCGCGCACTGAAGGAGGCGTGAGGGCGAAGCTGGCATGGAGTTCGCCTTAACTGCACGATCTTGGCATCATGACCTCGATCGACGCACCATTGATGGCCATTGAATTGGCGGGCCCCATTGCGTCATAAGCAATTTTTAACTGCGATATCGGTTGGACATGACAACGCTCGCTTCCGCTTCTGTACTGGTCGGACTGAACGCCGCGATTGCCGCGATAGACGGCGATGCGCCGAAGATACTATGCGTAAAAGGCCCGGATGGGCACCCTGGCCTGCCCTATGGGCCGTTCGACCCCGCGCGTCACAGGACCTTTGAAATCGGCCTTCGCGATTGGGTGGAGCGCCAGACACGACTGAAACTCGGTTTCATCGAACAGCTTTACACCTTCGGCGATAAGGGCCGGGAATCCCCTGCCGCACTCATCGAAGGCGGCGGCGTTGGCACGCGCATTGTATCGGTTGGCTATCTTGCCCTTGCCGCTGAGCCAGCGAATGTCGAAGGCGACGGCGCGCAATGGCGCTCCTGGTATGATTTTTTCCCTTGGGAAGATTGGCGCAGCGGGGTTCCAGCACTCTTATCAAACACCATTATGTCGGCGCTGCGCGCCTGGGCCGAGCGCGCAGAAGATGAAAACATGCGCCGGACACGTGAGGAGCGCATCGGGGTGGCGTTTGGCGTTTCCGACCTTGGTTGGGAGGAAGAGCGCACCCTTGACCGGTACGAGCTGATGTATGAGGCGGGTCTGGTCGAAGAAGCCTGGCGAGACAGGGCTGCGGCGGGCTTGCCAGCACCGCGCAGTGATCCGGGCGTCGCCAGGCGCACTGGCACCTCAATGGGATCCGACCACCGGCGCATGCTGGCCACGGCAATCGGACGCGTGCGCGGCAAACTCAAATATCGACCCATCATATTCGATTTAACA
>SHAI01000166.1 GCA_004213235.1 Parvularculaceae bacterium | reverse complement strand
TGCTGGCATGGCAGCGGATTTGTTTGAGACCTATGTTGTTACGGTTGCCGCGACCATGGTTCTTGGATCGATCCTCTACACCGCAAATGCGGCGACCTTTATGCTGTTCCCGCTGGCGATCGGTGGTGCATGCATCGTGACATCTATCATCGGCACGTTTGCCGTACGCCTTAGTGCAGGTTCCACCAACATTATGGGTGCCCTTTACAAGGGCCTCATCGCCACGGGCGTTCTCTCGCTCGTTGCATTGTGGGCGGTCACCCATTTCGTCTTTGGTTTTGGCGCGATTGAAGGCACAGCGTTCACTGGCGCGAGCCTTTTCTGGTGCGGTGTTCTTGGTCTGGTTGTGACCGGTTTGATTGTCTGGATCACCGAATACTACACGGGCACGGGCTTCCGTCCGGTGAAGTCGGTGGCAGCGTCATCTGAAACCGGCCACGGCACCAATGTTATCCAGGGTCTTGCTGTATCCATGGAAGCAACAGCGGCACCGGCCCTCGTGATCGTTGTCGGCATCATCGCCGCGTACAATTTAGCGGGCCTCTACGGCATTGCTACGGCGGTGACGACAATGCTTGCGCTTGCCGGCATGATTGTTGCGCTCGACGCATTCGGTCCTGTTACGGACAATGCTGGCGGTATCGCTGAAATGGCGGGTCTTGAAGGGTCTGTTCGCGAAACGACGGACGCTCTGGACGCGGTAGGCAATACGACCAAAGCCGTCACCAAGGGATATGCCATTGGGTCGGCCGGCCTTGGCGCGCTTGTCCTGTTCGCGGCTTATACTGAAGACATCAACCATTTTGTGGCTCATCCGGGGGATTATCCCTTCTTTGCTGATGTCGCAATCGACTTCTCCTTGTCGAACCCATATGTGGTGGTTGGCCTCTTCTTCGGTGGTATGTTGCCGTATCTCTTCGGCTCTATGGCGATGCAGTCTGTTGGCCGTGCCGCCGGCGCTGTTGTGGAGGAAGTCCGCAAACAGTTCCGCGAAGATCCCGGCATCATGGCCGGTACGTCAAAGCCGAATTATGGCCGCGCTGTCGATATGCTGACGCGTGCGGCGATCAAGGAAATGGTTGTGCCATCCTTGTTGCCGATCCTGTCGCCATTGGTGCTGTATTTCGTCATCGAATTTGTTGCCGACAAATCTGCTGCGCTATCCGCCGTTGGTGCCATGCTCATGGGCGTGATTGTCACCGGTCTGTTCCTTGCCTTGTCGATGACGGCAGGTGGCGGTGCATGGGATAACGCCAAGAAATACATCGAAGATGGCCATCATGGCGGTAAGGGCTCAGAAGCGCACAAAGCCGCTGTTACCGGCGACACTGTGGGTGATCCATACAAGGATACCGCTGGCCCGGCCGTGAACCCAATGATCAAGATCACCAATATTGTGGCCTTGCTCCTTCTGGCAGCACTTGCTGGCTAAATCCCGAAGCTATCTTTGGTAAAGAACGAAAACCCCGGCCAATCGGCCGGGGTTTTTCATGATTAATCCATCCAATCCACCACAACAAAAAGACGCGCACATATGATTGAGGCTATTATATTCGACTGCGATGGTGTTCTCGTTGATTCTGAGGTGTTGGCGATTCGTGGTGAACGCACTGCCCTGGGCGCGCTGGGTCTCCACTATGACCCGCAAACATATGTTGATCGTTTCGTCGGCATGCACGACCGGCTCTTTTTCGACACCCTGCGCCAGGACTACAGAACCATTCACGGTGGGGAGGCCCCAGCGGATTTCGAAGAAAAAGTCCTCGATGGTCGGCGTAAGCATAAGGATGGTTTGGAAGCTATCTCCGGTGCGGCTGCGGCCATTGCGGCGGCAAGCGAGGCGGTTGGAAATGTTGCGGTTGCCTCATCCTCGCGTGCGCATTTTCTCACCTCAAAACTGGAACGTACCGGGCTTCATGCATTGCTCGCGCCGCATATTTATTCTGCTGATCTCGTTGAACACGGCAAACCGGCACCTGATATTTTTCACCATGCGGCGCGCCAGCTTGGCGTGCCGGCGGAAAGGTGTCTGGTGTTGGAAGATTCCAAGAATGGCGTTGCGGCGGGTGTTGCAGCCGGTATGACCGTGTGGGGGTTCACCGGCGGCGGGCACTGCTTTGCCGGTTATTCAAAAAAGCTGATTACCGCCGGGGCTCATGCCGTAAAGGAAGACTTTGCGGCATTTATTGCGGCCCTTGAAACGCTGAATTCATAAGCCACGTCGCCAAGGTTTAACATCCGGCACTGTCTGCATCATTTGCAGCACGCGCGAATTTGTCATAGTTAACGTATTGCCATCAGGCAGTTCATCTTCGTGGAAGGACGATAATCAAATGAGAAAACTTCTTATGCTCGCCGCTTTGGGGGCATTTATCGCAGCGCCGGCATCGGCAATGACAATCGAATTCAAGCGGGACAGCGGACAAACCAATACGGTAACGCTCGACGGCGAAGGTACGGCAACAACGGCCGACGGCATGGAAGTGCCTTACACCTATGACGAAGCATCGCTTACCATGTGCTTCCAGGTTGCCGCTGACCAGAAATCCTGTGTTACCTTTGCGGAAGTAAGTGACAGCCCGGCTGTTGGCGACTCTGTTCGTTATACAGCGAGCGATGGCGCTGAAGGTACTGCGACCATTCTCGCACTTCCAGCTGCAGAATAAACCGGTTCACACTTGAATTGGTGGAGGGTCTGTCGCGTTGCGGCGGACCCTTTTTGTGTTTAAGGGCGCTTATCCGCCGTTGGGTTTCGCCGAAGGGGAAGATATCAGGATGAATTTCGCTTCGGACAACTGGACCGGTGCCGCGCGGCAAGTTTTGGATGCTGTCGCCGCCGCCAACGCCAATATCTATCCCGCCTATGGCGGTGATGAGCTGACCGGTGCCGTTGAAGCAAGGTTCGCGGAGATTTTTGACCGCGACGTGGCTGTCTTCTTCGTTGCGACCGGGGGCGCTGCGAATGGATTGGCTTTGTCCTCTCTATCGCCGCGTTACGGCATGATCCTTTGTCATGAACAGGCGCATGTGCAAATGGACGAATGTGCCGGACCGGAGTTTTTCACTGGCGGTGCCAAACTGGTATCTGTACCCGGCTCTTGCGGGAAGGTGACACCAGACGCCATAGCGCACACATTATCCGGCTATCCGGAGCGTCCACCCCATGGTGCGCCTGCGGCCACATTATCGATCACCCAGGCAAGTGAATGCGGCACCGTTTACACGGCTGATGAAGTGTCGGCCCTATCGGCGTGCGCCCATGGGGCGGGAATGAAAGTGCACATGGATGGTGCCCGTTTTGCCAATGCGGTTGCGGCCCTGGGGTGTGCGCCTGCCGACATCACCTGGCGCGCGGGCGTTGATGTTCTGTCTTTCGGCGGAACAAAAAATGGCTGCCTTGCTGCCGAAGCGGTTGTCTTTTTTGACCCGTCCGCCGTGAGTGACTTTGCGTTCCTGCGCAAACGCGCGGGGCATTTGATCTCAAAGTCCTGGTTCATTGCCGCGCAATTTGATGCCTATCTTGGCGATGGTCTTTGGTTGCGACTGGCAAAACGTGCAAATGATGCAGCACAGCGTCTGTCATCGGGGTTGGCGGCGCTTGACGGCGTGCGGGTCTGGTATCCAACACAGGTGAATGAAGTCTTCGTCTCATTCCCGGCCGGGTTAGATGAGCATTTGCGTGCTGCGGGCGCGCATTTCTATCCCTGGGTCACGCCCGGTGACCCGGCTAACGGGACGATGAACCGGTTGATCTGTTCGTTTTTGACCACTGATGCCGAGATTGATGCATTCATCGATCTCGTTCGGGCGCAGATTTAGAATTTGTTTGCCGCCATGGGCACGGGTTGATCACACCAGCCTGCAAGCTCGCGATCGATTAAGCCGCGCATGACCCCAAGCATTGCGGGGCTATCGTTCAGGCAGGGAATAAGCTGGAAGCTTTCTCCGCCAGCGTCTTTGAACTCATGGGCTGCTTCAATCCCTATTTCTTCCAGGGTTTCAATGCAGTCAGCTGTGAAGCCTGGCGTGATGACGGCAATATGCTTGACGCCATCACGTGCCGCTTTGTTGATCATATCATCAGTTGCAGGGCCAAGCCATTTTTCCGGCCCGAATCGCGACTGGAATGTCAAAGGCGCATATTCTTCCGACCACCCCATATGCTCTCTCAGCAATCGTGCGGTTTTGGCACAATGACAGTGATAAGGGTCACCCTCAGGCAATAGCCTTTCCGGTAATCCATGGAAGGAGAGAATGAAACGCTCCGGCGTGTGATCGCTTTGGGCCAAGGTTTCTTTAATCCGCGCCCCTAGCGCCGCGATATAGGCAGCATCATCATGGAATGCTGGCGCGGTGCGAATGGCCGGTTGCCATTTCATTTTTGACAGGGCGGCAAATACCGCATCATTGACGCTGGCTGTTGTCGTCGACGAATACTGTGGATACATCGGTATAATGACTAAACGGTCGCAGCCTTGTTCTTTCAATTGATTAATGCGTGATGCGACAGACGGATTGCCATAGCGCATTGCCCAGTCAAAAATCACACTGGCATTGGCATTGCCATCCGCCAGTTTTTCGCAAAGCACGCGCGTGTAATAGCGCAGGGGCGATTCATCGGTTTCCTGGTGCCAGATGGACGCATAAGCTTTTGCCGTTTTCGCCGGGCGAACATTTAAAATGACGCCGTGCAAGATCGGCAGCCAGAAAAATCGGGGATAATCGACAATACGCGTATCGCTTAAAAACTCGGCAAGATAGCGGCGGACCGCACCTGGCGTCGGCGCATCCGGGGTGCCCAGATTCACCAGCAGAACGCCAATGCGCCTTTGCGCTACGGGCGGGTGGTCTGCCGGTAATGGCCCGGTTGCGCGAAGGTCTTGTGTGTTTGTGGATTCAGATAGTTTAACGGCTGTGCTCACAAACGTGCTCCAGAAAAAGGCCAGAATTAGGCCAGAAATATGTAAGAGGCGGCGCAAGCGGGCCGCGTGCCGCGCGGGTGTTGTTTAACATTACGCATGTCCGCTCGATTTGGGTTGCCATTGCGGCAAATTCCCCGGATTTCAGGACACGTTTTCCACGAATTAGCAGCAATCTGCGTTCGTGTCACAAAAGTGATATAAAAAAGCACGAGTGTGCGCGCCGAGCGCGGAAAAAACTAACTATCTTTAAGACGCGACGGCAATGTGGGGATACCACGCAAATGACACTCGATATAAGTCTCTGGGCCGCATTTGGATTTATTTTTGCCGCATATTCGGTGGTAGGGAATGATGCGCTGCAGACGCTCGGCACCTTCATCAATTCTAATCGCCGCTATCCGTGGTGGGCATTGTATATTTTCGCCGGGGCGATTTTGATCGCTGC
>SHAI01000165.1 GCA_004213235.1 Parvularculaceae bacterium | reverse complement strand
CCATCACGATCGAGCAGTTCAAGCCCTGCCCCGTTTGCTGCAACCAAAATTGTGATCAGGTTGATATCTTCGTGTGCCGCAGCACGCACGCAGGCCGGGTCCGCACCCTCCGGCACAGGCGGATAATGCAACAAACGCAGAATGGAATTTCCCTCACCCGCCATGTCTCGAAAATATCCCTGATCGACCTTGAGGCTTGGGGCAAGCGCATCAAGCAAGATCAGCCCTGCCCCTTCCAGGGCGGCATAGAGTTCAAGGAAAATGTCACGAAAATTCACCGGCGTTTCCGGCCAGACATTTGGCGGGTAAATATCCGCTAACTGATCCTCAGGCGGAAATTCACGGCCGATATGCCAAAATTCCTTTAAATCCGGCGCGCTGGCGTCCTTGGCATGTTCCCGGCCGAAGGGCGTATAGCCCCGTTGACCATCAACCCCGACCATGGACCCCAGTTTTTGCGCTTCAGGGCATGCAAAAAACGCGGCCGAGGCAGCATATGCCCTCGTCAAAAGCTCTTTGGGGACCGGATGATCTTTCACAATGATGAACCCAAATCGCGTCAACCCCTCCAGCAAGGCGGTTTGAAAAGCCTTACGGTCTTTGCGATCGCCCTGCGTAAACTGGGAAAGTGACAGTTCAGGAACGCTTTGCCTTATCGTCATGATATTGCCTTTGAAATAGCCGACGGGGTTATGTTGAATGCCCTCGCGACGTATTCGGTCAGTAAGCCGCCTTCGGCCAGAGAGCCACATCCAGAGAACCGTATTATGACCGGATCGCCCGATAAAGTGCCATGCCTATAGCCGACTGGCTCCAGGCCCCACCAGCACCGCACGAGCTCTGAACTAGCGTCGGCGCGGCGGTTTGTTAAAGCCTATCGCGCCATGCGGGCGCTAGAGAGTCTAGTTTTTCCGCTCAAAGACGAAGTCAGCCGCACCGGCAAGTGCCGCGGCCTTATCACCGAACCGGGAAAGATGATCTTTCGCGCTACTGACCAGTGCCCGTGCCTTATCGCGAGCCCCTTCGGGGCCAAGAATTTTCACAAAAGTCGCCTTGTCCATATCGGCATCCTGCCCCGTAGGCTTGCCGAGATCTTCCGCATCGCCAAAGGTGTCCAGCAAATCGTCGACGATCTGGAAGGCAAGCCCCAGATCCTCCGAATACGCCTCCAATGCGCGCACATCATCATCGCTGGCACCGGCGACAATACCGCCGGAAATCGCGGAAAAGCGGATAAGCGCCCCGGTCTTCAGGCGTTGCAGTTCTTCGATTGCGTCAATGTCGAAATCTTTTTGCTCCGCATAAATATCAATCATCTGCCCACCGACCATGCCGATCTTGCCTGACGCCCGCGCAAGCTCAAGCGCCAGACGGCATCGCACGTTACCGTCTGGATGGGTCGCAGGATCGGCCAATACCTCGAATGCCTGGGTCAGCAGGGCATCGCCGGCCAGGATGGCTGTCGCATCATCAAATGCCTTGTGGACAGATGGCCGACCACGTCGCAAATCACTGTCGTCCATTGCCGGCAGGTCGTCATGCACCAGGCTATAGCAGTGGATCATCTCCACCGCGCAGCCGACGCGAATGGCGCGCGCACGCGGGCAGCCGAAAATATCGGCCGCCGCGATCGCCAGGAATGGACGCAAGCGCTTGCCGCCATTTAGCGCGCCGTGGCGCATGGCGTCCGCAACGCGCCCTAAAGGGCCATCGCAGCTTGGGATAAAGGCATCAAGCGCTGCCTCAACCAGGTCAGCCGTTTCACGGATTTTGCTGTCAAACTCACTCATGGCGCGGCACCTTCATCTCTGCTTTCAGTTTTGCAAGGCGCGTTTAATCGCTCCCAGAGAGAATGGGAAGCCAGGATCACCGGTAAGATAGCCTGAAACTGGAAAAAAGTGACGCTTATTGGTCGGAGATGATCACGCCTTTTCCGCCGCACGACGGGCAGGTTTTTGCGAGCATGCCGATTTTCCCGCGGCCATTGCAATTCGGACAGGTCGCAACGGCCTTACGCCCCCCGACAAAAGCAGCGAGCAGACCGCCTTGTCCCAGCATTTCCTGGCTTGAAGCTGAACGTGTTGCACGCGCCAATTCATCTACCCGACCATCATCGCCCGAAGTCAAAGCGCGTGCCGCCCCCTCGCCTGCCCGGCCAACGCCAATACGTGCCGCATTTGACGCATAGCTTCGAACTTCTTCCAGCTGTGCCGCGGCAAATGCTGTCGGGGCGGATGTTCCCTCAATCCCTTGCAGGGTAATAATGATATCCCGCCGCCAGGCATCTAAAACCAGCGAAAAACCTGCCGCTTGAAAGGCCCCGCTAGCCTTGATGCCACCAATAAGGAGTAAATCGCCTTCGCCACCTTCTTCCAATACGCTGATATGCAGGTTCCGGTTGACAGCATCACGGCCAGGATCCGTCAGGGTAAATCCGACGAACCGCGCAAGGAACCCTACCTCGCCTATCATATCTGGCGCGCCATTGGCTGGCACAAGCACAACTACAAAGCGAATTTGATTTTCCGTAACGCCGTAAAGCGCAAAACCCTGATGTTCGCCTAAATCCTCAACTTCGGCATATCGCTGCTCGAGGACATCGACGATCGCCCGTCGCGGCCACACCCCCTCAGTATCGCTAAATGACTGTTTTATCTTTTCTTTTTTACCGAACTGAAAAAGACTCACAGATTGCTCCACTCCACTGCCATGACGAAAAACAGCTCGCCAGCACATTCCCCAACCCAACACCACGAAACCAAAGCTACATCACACACGCAGGAAGGCAAGGAGCCAAAGGTCGCTCTATCGTTTTGCTGGGCGGAATATTCTCCGCTAATACTTTCATAAGTGTGATGAAAAGGTGACGTTTGATCGCTCGAACACGGCTTGCACCGCGCCCGTAAGCTGACATATTGATGAAGGCCGCGACGGGGTGTGGTAACGTAGGTAATTAAGCGCTGGAAATAGCTGACAGTTTAGAACACTAACGCACGGCAAACCGCGCGCGGCCCGGATTTGGATCGGGGACCCTTTGCGCGGATTTTGTTGAACTCGCCTTGCTTATCGTGCAGACCAGCCTTGCCTGCCGGACCATGTGGAGACGAAGAGTTATGACAACGCAAGATAGCCCAGAAATTGAGGTCATCCTCGCTCAGCCAAGGGGCTTTTGCGCCGGCGTTGAGCGCGCGATCGACATTGTTGAACGGGCCTTGGTCAAGTATGGCGCGCCCGTCTATGTCCGTCATGAGATTGTGCATAACAAACACGTTGTCGACACACTTAAAGAGCGCGGCGCGATATTCGTTGAAGAAATTGACGAGGTGCCAGCCGGGGCAGTAACCGTTTTTTCCGCCCACGGCGTTTCACAAAAAGTCGAAGAAGGCGCAGAACTGCGTGCTCTGGACGTCCTTGATGCAACCTGCCCGCTCGTCACGAAAGTCCATAAAGAGGGTCGCCGTTACGCCGCCAAGGGTTATGACATTGTTCTGGTCGGGCATTTGGGCCACCCGGAGGTTGAAGGAACCTTGGGTCAGATACCCGGGACCGTGCACGTAATTTCCGAGCCAGAGGAAGTCGATACCCTGAATGTGGGCAATCCCGATGCTGTCGCATTCGTGACGCAGACGACATTATCGGTAAACGACACAAAGGATGTTATCGCCGCCTTGCGCAAACGTTTCCCGAACATCATTGGCCCAGATACGCGCGATATCTGCTACGCCACCCAGAACAGACAAACAGCGGTCATCGAACTGTCAAAGCAGGTTGATCTCCTACTGGTTGTCGGCGCGCACAACTCATCAAACTCAAATCGGCTTCGCGAAATCGGGGAAAATTTCGGCTTACCGAGTTTCCTGATCCAGAACGCAGACGATCTGAAACGGGAATGGCTGGGCGGCGTGAAGCGCATTGGCCTCACTGCCGGGGCCTCCGCGCCTGAAAAACTCGTCCAGGAAACCATTAATCGTTTACGCGAAACCCATACCGTTTCTGTGCGAACTTTAGACGGTGTTGAAGAAAACGTCCATTTCAAACTCCCACCGGAACTTTCAGATGTACCTCGCCCGGCTGGTGCCATGAAAGCCTGGGGCGAGGCCGCACAGCGATAACTTTCCAAAGCAGAAATCAAAATACACGTGAACGGAAGAAATTATGAGCGTATCACTTCATCAGCAAATCCGCGTCGGTGCCTATGTGGCAAAGCAGACACTTCTCGGACGGAAAAAATATCCGCTTGTTTTGTTCCTGGAGCCGCTCTTTCGTTGCAATCTTGCCTGTCCTGGATGCGGCAAGATCGACTATCCGGCACCAATCCTGAACAAGCGCCTCTCCGTTAAAGAGTGCCTGGATGCGGTTGACGAGTGTGGCGCGCCGGTTGTTGCGCTTCCCGGCGGCGAGCCACTGATTCACAAAGAAATTGGCGAAGTTGTCGAGGGAATTGTCGCGCGTAAAAAGTTCGTCTCCCTTTGCACCAATGCCCTCCTCCTGGAAAAAAAGCTCCACCTGTTCAAACCATCGCCATTTCTGTTTTTCTCCGTACACCTTGACGGTCTGGAAGAGGAACACGATCACGCTGTGAACCAAAAAGGTGTTTTCAAGATCGCCGTCCAAGCCATCAAAAAAGCGCAGGACGCTGGCTTCCAGGTGAATGTCAACGCGACGATCTTCGATAACATGTCGGCCGATCAGGTTGCGGATTATCTCGACTTTGCGACCGATCTGGGCGTTGGGATCTCCATTTCCCCTGGCTACGCGTACGAACGTGCGCCAGACAAGCAGCATTTTCTCTCACGCGAAAAGACCAAAAACCTGTTCCGTGATGTCTTCCGCCGCGCGAAGAAAACCGGCAAAAAATGGAACCTCTCCCACTCAACCCTTTTCCTGGATTTCCTTGCTGGCAACCAGGAATATGAGTGCACCCCGTGGGGCTCCCCGACGCGGAATGTCTTTGGCTGGCAAAAGCCATGCTACCTTCTTGGCGAAGGCTATGTCTCCTCATTCAGTGAACTGATGGAAACAACTGAATGGGAGAAATACGGCACGGGAAAATACGAAAAGTGTTCGAACTGCATGGCCCATTGCGGTTACGAGCCGACGGCCGCGATGGACGCAGTGAAGAACCCGTTAAAGCTCTTTAAACTGTCCAATTTGTTCAAAATCCGAACCGAAGGGCAAATGGCACCGGAAATTGAACTCTCCAACGCACGCCCTGCAGAAGAACATCACGAGCGAATTGTCGCCGAACAAATGGATCGCATTGCGGAGGAAAAAGCAGCCAAGAAAGCCGCGAAAAACCGCGAAACCATTCCTGCATAACGCCACGAATGGACGACGCGAAAGGTCCGATACCATTGGCGCAGGAAATA
>SHAI01000164.1 GCA_004213235.1 Parvularculaceae bacterium | reverse complement strand
TGGGCCGATCGCGCCGGGCGACCGGCTCCTGGACCGGTTGGCCGGGAAAAAGAGGGCAATCAATCGTGATCGATGAATTGAAGTTATTCGCCGCCGTTGGCGTCGGCGGGTCAATCGGTGCGATGGCGCGTTATGGTGTCGGACGTGTCGCCGACATATTCTTTGGCCACGGCTTTCCGGCAGGGACGTTGATCGTCAATGTTGTCGGCTCGTTTTTTATGGGGCTATTGGTGCAATGGCTGTCACAGCGCCAAGGGGCGGAGCTTTTCCGTCTGTTCCTGGGCGTGGGGGTCCTGGGGGCGTTTACAACCTTTTCAACTTTTTCTCTTGATATTGTGAACTTGGTACGTGAGCGGATAGAAATATCCAGCGTCATTTATCTACTGGCATCGGTTATTGGTGCTATCGGTGCATTATTGCTCGGGATCGTTGTCGGGCGGTCATTATCATGACCCGGGCGGCTTCATCGGGTGTGACCATGCGCATTGTTGACGCGCGCGATGATGGTCTGCGGCTGGATCGCTGGTTTCGGTCCCATTACCCGGCATTGGGGCATGGCGCGTTGGAAAAAATGCTTCGCAAGGGCCAGATTCGCGTGGCCGGTAGCCGCGTTAAGGCGAACTTTCGCGTCAGCGCTGGCGATGAGATCAGGGTGCCACCTGATGTGCCACCCGATGTGCCACCCGATGTGCCAGGCGGGTCAGATGAACACGCCCCGGCAACGCGTCGTCCCAAATTTGATGAACGGCGCGACCAGAAAGCGAATGCGGCTTTTATCTCTAATCTGATTATTTTTGAAGATGATGACATTATGGTGCTGAATAAGCCGGCGGGCATCGCTGTGCAGGGGGGGACGAACACGACCCGGCACATTGATGGCATGCTGGCATCCATGGAAAAAAATGGTGAGCGCCCGCGCCTTGTTCACCGTTTAGACCGGGATACAAGTGGCGTCTTGTTACTCGCGAAAAGCCGGATAGCGGCGGCGAAACTGGGCGGTGCTTTTCAGCGCCATGAAGTAGACAAAACCTACTGGGCCCTTACCACAGCAACGCCGCGCCCGCGCGAGGGCACGATTGATGCCCCCCTGTCAAAGCAATCATCTGCCGATGGGCATGAGCGAATGGCGCAGGATGATCGCGCGGGTTCCAAGAAAGCAATTACCGATTTTCAGCTTATCGACGCGGCAGGTGACGGCGTCGCTTTTTTAGCGCTGCGCCCGAGAACTGGCCGGACCCATCAATTGCGCGTTCATTGTGCGATGATTGATGCCCCTATTGTGGGGGACGGCAAATATGGCGGTGCCGCGGCGAAAATTCACGGCGTTGCGCGCGGGCTCCATTTGCATTGTCGCTCCATGCGTTTTCCTCATCCGCGCACGGGCCGTGTAGAAACGTTAGTCGCGCCATTGGAAGGGCATATGAAGCAGACCTGGAAATTTTTCGCATTTGATCAATCTGCAGAAGTGTCGTGGCCAGACTTGTTAGATGTGAAGGCGAGGAAAAGATGACAGCGTCGGGGCAGGGGGCAGGGATGGATCGTTTTTATAAACGCGCGGATATAAGCTGTTCGAATGATATCTATGCTCTGGAGCTGGATGGTCGCCTTGCACGCACCCGTGCGGGAAATATCCTTGGTACACAGAAAAAATCGCTAGCCAATAAGCTTGCTCAGGAATGGAATGATCAGGGTGAAAAAATCAATCTTGCCAATATGCCATATACAGGCCTGTTATCAACGATCATTGATCTTGGCGAAAAAGAACAGGAGATCTGGCGTGCGCGCATTCTTGATTACCTGAATGCCGATCTTCTTTGTTATCGTGTGGATGCACCGGCGAAACTTGTCGCGCTTCAGACCGAGAAATGGGATCCTCCACTGGCGATGCTTGCCGCGCGCGGTGTGATATTGGAAGTGACAAACGGGATTTCTCATATTGCTCAACCCCAGCAGACAGTCGATCATGCCTTGGCACTTCTCGCCGATATTGATTGTATGGCGCTGTTGCCGCTTCGGATCATAACGGAAATTTTGGGTTCGGCCGGATTGGCCATTTGTGTTTACACAGAAGATATTACGCCTAGTGATGCTTTCGCACTGAGCCGCGTGGACGAAGAATTTCAGATTGAGGCATGGGGGCATGACGCTGAGGCCGCAGAACGTGTAAATCGGCAGCGAACAGATTATGACGCGGCGATCGGTTTTTTGGCCCTATCGAAAGTTGAATAAGACCTTTCAATACATTGATCCGCAAAGCGTTTATTTTTATTCGCCGGACCAATTTCTGAGCGATGTGCGAAATGCGTGTAACTCATTGCCCGATAGCAGGCCATCGGCGTTGGCGTCGGCGAGATCAAATTCCCGCAAGAACCCCAGAACGAACCCTCGCTCATCCAGCGTGGTGGCAGCCGGACCGGTCAGTGACTGGAAATATGCGCGTGAATCGCGCCTTTCAAACACTGGCGCGCTTTGAGCCTTGAGCGGCGTACCATCCCCGCGAAGAGAAGTACCAGTCCCCGGATCGAGATAGTTGTTTTCCTCGAACTCTATACGAAGTAATCCCGCAAGGCGTATAAATTCTTCTGCATCAATCATCTTGTCCAGATTTACATCGCCAAGCGCGAAGTCGAGTTTGGCTTCATCATAGGCTTCTGTTCGTGTCAGGAGTTCCCGATCAAAAGATGCGCGGACAGCCTCTGCGAGGGATTGCCCCGCCTCGGTCGGGCGAAGGGCATTTTGCCTGCCCGGCGTGACCTCTCGGCGCGCTGTCTCCACAACGGATCCATTGAGCGTTCTGGTGACGGTAAATGTCTGGCGGATGCTCTGTTGCGCATTCAGGTCGGCCGCCATCTCATCGCTGGATGCTGTTTGTGATGCGGCGGGCGTTTCGGCTTTGTTCGTGTCATTTTCTGTTGCGAGCGCGGGAAAACTCATAACTGCCAGCATCATGGAAACAGATAGCGATCTTTTCATTGTGTATCCTCAGCTTCATCAAAGCATTATGCTCGGCCGTTGCCACGGGCCATGACGATACCACAATATCCGTAAAATGAGACAAAGGTTTGGCAAAGGGGTGCGGCGGTTTAAGGGCGGTGTGCGCTGGTCGGCACGGTTGGGCCGAATATCTTGTGATAGGCGTCTAACATCGCCATGTCGAAATCATCCATGGTGATGGGCAAGCCAAGATCAACAAGGCTCGTCACGCCAAGGCCCTGGTCGCTGATGCCGCACGGTACGATCCCGCCAAAATGGTCGAGCTCTGGCTCGACATTAATCGAGACGCCGTGAAAACTGACCCATCGGCGCACACGGATCCCGATGGCTGCGATCTTGTCTTCTCTTAACGGGCCGCCCGGCCGGGTGCGATCCACCCAAACGCCAACCCGGCCCTCCCGGCGTTCACCTTTCACGTTAAAAGCCGCCAGGGTGTCGATGACCCATTGCTCTACGTCGCGAACAAAGGCCCGTAAATCCCGCCCGCGCGTGCGTAGATCAAGCATCAGATAGGCAACCCGTTGACCGGGCCCGTGATAGGTATATTCCCCGCCACGCTCGCTTTTATAAACCGGAAACATGTCTGGCGCGCGCAAATCATTCGGCTTGGCGCTGACGCCTGCGGTAAACAGCGGCGGATGCTCTAAAAGCCAGACGCACTCTGATGCGGTGCCGTCATAGATTGCTGCAACGCGCGCGTGCATCGCCGCAACGGCGTCTTCATAGTCAACCCGGTCTTGAGCGACGACCCACGTCGCCGGGGCGCGGGTGCTGTGGAGATCTTGCTCGTTCATCCCCATGGGATAGCCATTATGGCGCGCCTTGTCGCCCCCACATTTCACTGCGAATTTGCGTGATGCATGGTTGAGTGCGGCGATTTCTTTTGCTATGTCGCGCGCTCGCGTCAAAGCACGCGAAAAAAGTGCGGTCGTGGCGGAATTGGTAGACGCGCAGCGTTGAGGTCGCTGTGGGGCAACCCGTGGAAGTTCGAGTCTTCTCGACCGCACCAATTATCTAAAAAATACAATATAAACAATGTTTTATGGTTGTTACAGAAGGTGGCAACCCCGTCGGCGACATCGCCGCTGAACCCCTATACGGTTGGTTGTAATCCTTGGATGTAGTTCTTCGAGTGCTTCAGATGTGGCACTATTATGCGGTGTGTTGCTTGCGTCGATATAACTCTAAGACGTTTTTCGGTATTCTTTCTCGTGCAAGCTGCGGGGATGGTGTCCTCAAGCTAGGGAGGGATACTATATCCGACGAGTCGGCAGGATCATCCCGCGCGACATACGGAGGCGCAGATTGTTGCGGTCTATTTTTGAGGCCATTGGTTTCGTGAGATAGTTTCGGTTTGTCTGGTGCTTCTTAGTGGACGAATTTAGAAGCGGTGCGGAGGCTATCCTGTTAATTATCAACTTTCCTTTGCCTAGGTTCAACTGAAAAAACTAATAAACGCAAATATAAGTATATCAAATGAGTCAGCAGATTATACACAAAATAGAGGAAATGAGTCGTTTGGAAAAAGCCGTTCGGAAGTATATTCAACGTGCACCTTTCCAAAAGGAACTTATGAGCAAATCAAATAATTGGCATCAAGTTTGCTGTTCATTGGATGCAATTGGTGATACATTGATTGCGGTTAATAGTTATATCGAATCAGACTATACTGAAGATATTGGCTTAAAATACATTCTCGCTTATGGATTATTGCAGGCTTTGATTGTTCAACAAGACGCTATTTCTCACCTGTCTGAAGCGTTTAGCATAGAATATTCCCACGGCGATGAGCTCGAGAAAGTTCGTCGGATTCGGAACGCGGCAATAGGCCACCCGACGAAACAAGACCGTGGTAAACCCAAGGGCCATGTATTTTACAACTATATCTCAAGAGACACACTATCTCAAAGAGGTTTTACTCTATTGCGTAACGGTGATAAGGTAGAATTTTATGATATAGACTTGTACGAGATCATTCATTGTCAATTGGATGAAGTTAAGAAAAAATGTGAGATAATAGTAGACAAATTAAAAGAGGTATATAAATCTTATAAAGATAAATATGAGACAGATCTATTAGTAGATATTTTTGATCGGAATATGGCTGATCAATTTAAAAAAATTGGACTAGGCATTCACTCTCCAGATCCAAGTAATATTCCTCTTGCACACGGCGTTCTTAAAGGGGTTCAGGAAGCTTATTCCAAATTCGAAAAGGCATTCAAAGAGCGCGCATATATGGAACCGGAGGACCAAGTCAAACTTGATGAATATAAATATGTACTTGCGGAATTAGAGATATACCTTGGCGAGAAGAAAAAAAATATCACAAAAGGTGATGCGATGAAACATTGGTTTTATATTCGTGAAAAACATAAAGAATTTGAACAGGAAGCTCGTAATATTGATGATCATTACGCCACGGAATAGCTGGAAATATTTATTACTGTCTCCTTGCGGTGCGTTTTTCAGGATCCGCGTGC
>SHAI01000163.1 GCA_004213235.1 Parvularculaceae bacterium | reverse complement strand
TGCCAGGCGTCTCCTGGGAGAGTGCCCGCACCGGGGCTGTTCCCGCCGCAGCGAGGACGGCAGCGCCGCCAAGAATGGCCCGGCGGCTCTGGTTGAAGTCGGTGTCAGCCATGGGTCTGTTCCCCTCTCGATTAAACGGTTTAAACATAGAATAGACACCGCCCTTCAGCGAGCTCACAATGCAGTTGCTCGGATTTTCATTATTTCCATCGACAAGCGCTTTGCCGCAAAGGTGTATTTCGCAAATTGCCGCGGCTCCAGGGCGACGGGTTCGCCCGATGTCCTCAGCGCTTTTGTCCGATCTCTTACTCAGTTAGGCTATCGGCTCAGTTAGGCTACGGGCTCGGTTAGGTTAAGGGCTCAGTCGGATTACAGGCCGCGGAAGCATCCAGACCGCCATAAAAAATGTTGCAGGAGTATTAAATGAAATTTTCCGCAAGTGTTCTTGCTGGCCAGTTTTTGCTTGGCCTTTATTTTTTTGTTCCGGGCCTCATGAAAATTGCCGCCCCCGCCGACACGCTTGCCTATATGCAGAGCCATGGGATCGCTTTTTCAGTCCCTCTGATGTGGTTTGCTACGGCGGCAAATCTGATCGGCGGTGCGTTTTTAATGACCGGCCGGCATGTAAAACTCACCGCCTATGGCTTTGTTATCTACACCCTTTTGGTCAATTTTCTTCTGCACGATTTTTGGACCATGATCGGTGATCAAGCGGCGCACGAAACCCAGAATTTCATCAAAAATCTGGGCATCGTTGCGGGGCTTCTCGTGCTCGCCGGGCATGCACCCTGGCGCAAACCCTTTCCGCTTCAGCTTCTGAAAAGCGACAAGGCCGCGCTCGCACAAAGATGATTGCGATCGCAAGTGGGTAGAAACTTTACCCAGCAATTGCCGCGCGCGTGGCTTCAGAAAAAATGTCCAGGCCTTCGTCGAGGATTTCATCACTAACCGTAAGAGGCACAAGACATCTTAGGCATTGCGCATGAGACCCGGCGGTTGTCATCAATAGCCCGCGCTCGCGTGCGCCTAATAGAATTTTCCCGGCAAGTGCCGCGTTTGGCGATTTAGCATTACCATCAACAACGCACTCAACGGCAATCATGCCGCCGACTTGACGAACATCGCCAAAGACGCCCTTGGCATCGCCAGATTGCAGCTCCCGCCATCGCCCGGCGACCCGCGTGCCGATTTCCTCCGCACGCTGAAGCAGCCCCTCTTCCTCAAAAATATCAAGCACGGCAAGCGCGGCAGCACATGCAACCGGATTGCCGCCATATGTAGATCCCATACCGCCCGGTGCGATCTGATCCAGCAGCGCCGCCTTGCCAATCACCGCGGCAAGCGGCATGCCCGCCGCAATGGATTTTGCCGCACAAACCATGTCCGGCTCTACCCCAGCGTGTTCGAAGGCGAACATCTTGCCTGTTCGGCCCATACCGGACTGAATTTCATCCGCAATCAACAATATACCATTGTCATCACAGATTTTGCGCAATGCCTGCAAGAAAGCGGGCGGTGCAGGATTAAACCCACCCTCACCCTGAACCGGCTCAACGATCATCGCCGCCACTTCCTCGACAGGAATCGCCGTTTTGAAGATGTGATCAAGACAGGCAAGACAACCTTCCACCGATATACCGTGATATGCATCCGGATATGGCGCATGAAAAATCCCTGGCACCAGTGGTCCGAACCCGACTTTGTAGGGCTTCGCTTTGCCGGTTAGCGTCGTGGCAAGCAATGTACGACCGTGAAACGCCCCCTCAAAAGCAATCACCCCGGATCGCCCGGTAATCCGGCGCGCGAATTTGATGGTATTTTCCACCGCCTCTGCACCTGAATTGAAAAGCGCTGTTTTCTTTGGCGAAGGTCCGGGGGCAAGTCGGTTCAGGCGTTCGGCCAGTTCAACATAGCTCTCATACTGAGCAATCCCGAAACAGGTGTGGATGAACTGATCGGCCTGGCGCTTGATCGCCTCAACCACCTTGGGATGGCGATGGCCAACATTCAAAACGCCGATGCCGCCAATGAAGTCGATATAGCGTTTGCCTTCAACATCCCAAAGCTCGGCATTCTCCGCCCGTGCCGCGTAAACACCAGACTTCGACGGGAGGCCAAGTGGCAATGCCTCATCACGGCGGGCTTTCAACGATTCGTTGGAGACGAACTCATTGCTTTGATTGGACATTTTACGCGGGCTCCCATGGGTTTTCGACTTTGTGCATTTGTCGTCGACCCGCTTAGCATGTTCTTTTTCCGAATACAGCCAGGTCACCGGCCCCAGTGAATGCATCAATCATTCGTGTTGGCAGTCGTCAATTTGGAGCAAACATGCTAAATGATGCTCAAATTAGCCGATGTGGCCAATCCGATCATGATCATCCCGTCGTATTAGCACGAAGCGAACGAGTCGAGACGGTATGCAGCAAGAACCAACACGCAAGGACTGGCGGAAAAAACCGACCGAAAACACTAATGCGGCGCGTGACGACGACGATGTCACTCGGCGAATCCTAAAGTTCATGAAGCAAATGAACGCCATGGAGGACGACGCAGCATTGCTGAGCGCTGCAATAGCGTATCACTTGCTGGACGAGCACGGCGCACCGACGATCGAGGGTCAAAGGCTGGCAAGTGGACTTCAAGATATGGAAACAACAATCCAAAACCCGTTTTAGCGACAGCGCCCTGACTATGTATTACGCAAGCCCGTCAAGGTTTTGCCAGGCGCGATTTCTTCTGCCGACGTGACCAGTTCAATTACCGCAGGGCGACCGGATTTACGCGCAGCATCAAACGCGCCCCGAAACTCTGAAGCACTCTCCACCCGAGCGCCAAAAGCGCCAAATGATTCAGCATACGCCTTGAAGTCAGGGTTGACGAGGTCGGTTCCTGAAACCCGCGCTGGATAATCCCGTTCCTGATGCATACGGATTGTCCCATAAGTGCCATTGTTTGACACCAGAACAATAACGTTCAGGCCATATTGAACAGCTGTTGCTAGTTCGTTTGACGCCATCATGAAACAGCCATCGCCAGCAACGCATACAACCTCGCGCGAGGGCGCAACCGCTTTTGCCGCCAATGCCGCAGGAAAACCATATCCCATGGCACCGGACGTCGGAGCCAACTGACTTTTGAACTTACGATGACGGAAAAAGCGATGGAGCCAGGCGGCATAATTTCCCGCGCCATTACAGATAATCGCGTCGTCCGGCAGAAGCGTCGCTAACTCGGCAAACACTTCCGACAGATTGACCCCGGCCTTGACCTCAACCGGCGTTGAGAAGGCAAGATATTGCTGGTGCCCTTCGTGCGCTGCGCGCTGCCAGTCAGGATGAACACTCCAATCGAGCGCATTGACCGCCTTCAAAAAGTTCTCCGGCGCAGAATTTATCCCCTGTTGTGGCCAGTAAACCTGTCCTATCTCTTCAGCTTGCGGATAAATATGGATCAAATCCTGTACCGTCTTCGGGGCTGGCATGAGGGTATATCCGGACGTCGTCATTTCACCCAGACGCGGCCCCAAGGCAATCAGAAGATCGCATTCCTTAACCCGATCAACCAGCTGGGGGTTGGGCCCGATACCAATATCACCAATATAATTTGGGTGGTGATTATCAATCACATCCTTGGCACGAAAACTCGCAGCAACGGGAATGCCCGTCGCGTCGGTGAACCGTGCCAGCTCGTCAACCGCCGCACTGGTCCACCCACCGCCACCAGCCAGGAGCAAAGGGCGGGAGGCGGCACTCAGGCGTTCCTGAAATGCAGCGATGTCACCCGTCGAAGGCGAGGCCGCGGCGACGGGTGCCGCGGGTAGTGTCTGAACATCAACCTCATCGCAGAGCATGTCCTCAGGCAAGGCCAGAACAACAGGCCCGCGCCGACCTGATTGCGCGGTGGAAAACGCGCGATTGACATATTCCGGCATGCGCGCCGCCACCTCAATCTCCGCCGTCCATTTGGCTAATGGCGCGAAAAAGCCGCGATAATCTACTTCCTGAAAAGCTTCCCTGTCGCGCATATCGCGGGCGACTTGACCGATAAAATAGATCATCGGTGTGGAATCCTGGAATGCCGTGTGTACGCCGACAGCGCCCTGGGTTGCGCCGGGACCACGGGTCACCATGCAGATGCCCGGTCGACCAGTTAGTTTGCCATGGGCCTCAGCCATATTGGCCGCTGCCGCTTCATGCCGACAGGAAATGATTTTGATTTGCTCCCGGACATCATAAAGCGCATCAAGGACAGCAAGATAGCTTTCGCCGGGCACACAGAAAACGTGGGTTGTCCCATTGGCGACGAGCGCATCAACAAGGTGACGCGCGGCAGATTTTTTGTTGGTGCTCATAAGCGCCTTATGACGCGCCCGATCAGGCTTTACCAGAGCCTAAACATCAAAGTCGGTCTTCAAGCAACAATCCCTGATCCACATCGTGGAGTACATCGTCGCGAACGCCTCTGATCAGCCGGATGTAATCCTCCTGAGACCAATCCTGTATAATCTCGCCCGTGTCGGACTTTACCGATTGGTAGCGGATTTCATCGCTCTCACCGCATCGCGTAATGTGTATCCGCGCGCCCTCGCCAATCACGCGCATAATTGCCAGCCGGGTTGCGCCGGGTGTTTCCAGACGGCAAACAGCATCGAGCCCGCCCTCTTGGGCGTTTTCCGCGTCGAGTGTCTGGAATTGAGAGCCGTTATCGCATCGCGTTGCGGCAATTTCTATTTGGCCGCCATCATTTTTGCCGAATTCTGTTTGCTGATCGGTGCCGTTCAATTCGCCATGATCGCTCTGCAGGACGATATTAGTTTCACTCAACTGCAGTTTGTCGCTCATAACCGCCAGCACCCGGATTGCACCATGGTCGCGTAGCATTGATAAGCTGAAAACTCTGCAAGGCCGAAGCCGACAATTTTATGGAAGATTGCAAGAGTTTGGTAGGGTTACGGAAGATTTTTAAATGTCGCTCAAGCCGGGCTGGCTGCCCCCCAATAATTATATCCCGCGATTTTGGGCGTGCTGGGCAGATACATCTTTTCCAGATCATCCAACCGGAAGTCTGCTGCGCGAAACAATGCCGGGATATCGCGGTTCAGATTACACCCGCCCGCGATGCATCCCCAAACGCCGTTTATCCGGTCCTGCCATCTGCGCACGCCGGGGTCAGGCGCAACACCATGTTCGCAGAAGAAAACTTGCCCGCCTGGTTTTAACACGCGCCGCATCCCTGCAAGAGCCTTTGCCGCATCTGGTATTGTGCACAATGTATATGTGATCAGTATACTATCTACTGATGCGCTCTCCAATGGGATGGTCTCACCGGGCAGGTCGATGAGATCGATATTGATGTCGCTCGCAGCCATGCGTTGCGACGCGCGCCGCCTCATCCCTGGCGACGGCTCCAGCGCATAAAGTCTTTCAACCTTTGCCCCGTCATAGAAGGGAAGGTTGTGACCAGAACCAAAGCCGACTTCCAGCACG
>SHAI01000162.1 GCA_004213235.1 Parvularculaceae bacterium | reverse complement strand
ACTCGTATTATTGAATTCCCTGCGTCCAGAATGGCTATAAGCGTCTGAATCAAAAATCGCCACTTGCTTTAGCGACGTAGCGTAATGTTCTCTTGATTGATGCAACAAGCATCCCCGCTCCGGAAGAAGATATCGTTTTTTCCCAGTCCTTTGCAAGTCTTTTGCAAGCCTTCTGCATCGCCCCAAGCATGCCATTGTGCACTCGCACAACCCACCTTCGGGTGATCAGAACAAATCCTTTTGCATGAGCTGAGCGCCCGACGATCTCAATTTCAGCTTCTTTTATTCGAAACATGGCTGCCCTGAGCTTATCGCCTTTTAGCCATTCTCAGCAAGCAGGTGGACGAGTGGTGAATAGAAGGAATGCACATATGCAAGAAATAATCTCTATCCGGCGTTTTCGCCATCAATCTCGGGCGCTCCAAACTCAATCCGCCACTTGGCCAGCTGCTCATCGTCAATTTTTTTGAAAAGGACATCCGGCGGGTTAAAGCTCTCGCCACCCTTTAAAAGGGTCAATAATGAGCCGCCCGTTTCCGGCCAGGCCGGGACGTCATCATTGGACAGATCAAATGCGGCGAGAATTTTCGCCGCACTCGCCGGTATCACAGGGCGCGACAGGATCGCAAACAAGACAACAAGATTTAATCCCGCCCGGACGGACGCCGCCGCCGCACTTGGGTCGGTTTTGAATGCTGTCCAGGGGGCGGCTACTTGCAGATATTCATTGCCGACGACCCAGATACCACGCAGCTCCGCGAAGGCTTTTCGAAACTCCATCGCTTCAAGTGCAGCAGTGTAAGCTGAAATTCGATTTTCCAGATCCTTGACGAGATCCGCCTCCGCCGTGCCATAAGCGCCATCACTGGGCGTTTCTGCGCCAAATTTTGAAACACAAAACCGGGTGATCCGATTAACGAAATTGCCGAGAACATCAGCGAGATCTTTATTTACCACGCTCGAAAAATGCTCAAACGTGAAAGACACATCGTCAGATTCAGGAGCATTCGCCATCAAATACCAACGCCAATAGTCAGCCGGCAGAAGGTCAAGTGCCCTATCCATGAAAATGCCGCGTTTCTGGCTCGTTGAGAATTTACCGCCATACCAATTCAGCCAGTTCAATGTCTTCAAAGCGTCGACCGTCTTCCAGGGCTCCTCTGAACCAAGAATCGCGCCGGGAAATGTCACAGTATGGAACGCAACATTGTCTTTACCCATGAATTGAACATAGCGAACGTCTTGTGCGCCTTCATCGAGGCGCCACCAGGATCGCCAGTCGCGCATTTCACCCTCAGGTGCTTCACCTGCCCAGGCTTCCGTTGCCGCGATATAGGCGATGGGCGCATCGAACCAGACGTAAAAAACTTTATTTTCAAACCCGGCGCGCGGCGCCCCGTCCTTGAGAACTTTGACGCCCCAATAAAGATCGCGCGTGATTGACCGGTCACGTAGCCCTTCTTTCAACCATTTGCGCGTGATTGCCTGCGTCAATGCCGGAAAGTCGGTCTTCGCTTCAAACCAGGCCGTAACCGGATCCTGCATTTTCTCCAGCAGGAGATAAAGGTGCTTGGTTTCTTTCAGTTCAAGGTTTTTTGATCCGGATATTGAAGAATATGGTTCTTTCAAATCGGTCGGGTCTAAAAGCCGGCCGCAATTATCACATTGATCGCCGCGCGCTTTGTCATAACCGCAATGCGGGCAGGTTCCTTCAACATACCTATCCGGCAAAAAGCGCTGGTCTTCGATAGAATAAACCTGCTTGTCGGTTCGTTCGTCGATAAAACCGTTCGCTTCAAGGCGCGCTGCAAAGTGCTGGGTTAGCCTGGCGTTCTCAGGGCCCGATGAACGGCCAAAATGGTCAAAGGACAGATTAAAACCGGCACCTATCTCCTTCTGGATAGCATGCTGTTCAGCGCAGTATTCCTCAACGGTCTGCCCCGCTTCGCGCGCCGCAAGCTCCGCCGGTGTGCCATGTTCGTCGGTCGCGCAAATGTACAGAACATTATGTCCGCGTGCGCGCATATACCGTGCATAAACATCGGCGGGGAGCATGGAGCCGACCAGATTTCCCAGATGTTTGGCACCATTAATATATGGCAAGGCGGAGGTGATCAGAATACGGGTCATGATGTTCGTGCGCCAATATCTAGTGAGCGTTGAGGAATTCGCAAACAGGTTCGCCGCATCCAGTCAGCCCGGATGCGGCCCTAAGGTGGACATAACGCTACGCGCGCAGCGTGTCGACGGAAACATCACCGGCAAACGCCAGCGATGACGATCAAGTTGCAGCGTTTCTTTTCTCAGCCGCAGCCCAGTCGGCTGGAAGCTTCCACGCGGTCCAGAAATATGCGAGCGCCGCCAGAAAACTGGTAATCCCAAGGGTGGTCAACGAAATGCGCAACGCCGTCACTTCACCATGTTTTTCCAGAAGCATGTCCGATATTCCGCCAATCCAAAGCGGTGCCCCGCCAAGCGCCAGTAAATTCAGCACGAAAAAGAATAATGCCGTTGCAAAGGCACGCATCCGAACTGGCGCTAGGGTCTGGATCAGCGAAAAGGATGGGCCGAGATAGAACCCCAGACCAACAAGGAATGGCGCAGACCAGAGGAATGCGCCTGTAGCCGTGGGCGACCAAAGAGAAAGAATCCCCGCCGGGATGGTAACCAACATCGCAACGCCCGGTATCCAGGCATAAGCGCCCTTGTCTGTGACGGCGCGCCGATCAGCAACCCATCCCCCAAGAAAGGTACCGATGCCGTAAGCAACGCCATTTAACAACGCCAATGGTAGCGTTATTTCCATATAAGAAAGTTCATATGTACGCCGATAAAAATCGACGACCCATAACCCCATGCCATAGCCTGTGAAGCTCGCAAACATGGTGGCAAGAGTGAGCCCCCAGAAGCTCGGGATTGCCAAAAGTACACGCAAGCCTTCCTTTAGCTTGACCGGTTCACCACTGGTGCCGTCAGCTCCCCCTCGAATTGGCTCGCGGACCGTCATCTTCATGACGACCGCCAGTAACAAACCAGGCAGCCCAACAAGGAAAAAGGCATACCGCCAACCCAGTTCCTGCAGCATCCAGCCGCCAGCCAGAAACGCAAACATCTGCCCAAAGGGGATGCCAAGGGAATAGGTAGCAAGCGCACTTGCGCGTTTTTCTTTCGGGAAATAGTCAGAAATCAGAGAATGGGCAGGCGGAGAACAACCAGCCTCGCCAATGCCAACGCCAATTCTGGCGAGGATCAATTGACCGGCATTCGCCGCAAATCCGGAAAGCGCAGTAAACCCACTCCACACCGCCAATGCCGTCGCGATAATACTCACGCGGTTAAACCGATCAGCCGCCCAGGCAATGGGGATGCCGATTGTGCTGTAAAGAACCACAAAAGCCAGGCCCTTTAAAAAACCAAGCATGGTGTCGGACAGGCCCAGATCTTCCTTTATCGCCGGAGACAGGATTGCGATGATCTGACGGTCAATGAAGTTGAACGTATATACGATCGTCAAAATGATAAGCACATACCGGCTATAAGCCACTGTTGGTTGCGGCTGTTCGCCGGTGGCAGATGGGTTGCCCGCGCTGGCTTGCTCGCTCACTGGCCGAACCCCGCTAAATTGAAACCGGTCACACAATTAAAGCCTGCCCTACCAACGGCACTGACCGCTCGTGGGTTATCGATTTTTATCAACTCCCGAATGGCTGCGATTGTTGAGGGAGCCCGAGCAATTCTAAACGTATACCGCGCCAAATCGCTTAAATCCTGTGCGTTGAGTTCATCGGAAAGATCATCAACCATGCACACCGCGGTCCCTTCAGGAATTCCGATCGCCTGAAATCTGTTCTCCAGCGTCGCGCGTGCAGCGGTGGCGCACCCCGACAAAATGCCGACTGCTGCCAAGGCGATTGGCAGATATTTAACTGTTCGAAAGAGCATGAATTTCTCCCATGGTGCGCATTCTTCCCTGTGCTTGTGTCTTTTTACACGAGTTATCTGCGCAAGACTATTTCCGTTGGCATGAGCATGCGTAAGATCGCGCCCGGCGGCAAGCCTTGTGGAAAAGAGGAATAAACGATGAAATCGATGATGAGCGTTTTGCCTGGCGGTCCAGAGACCCTGGAATTGACCGAAGGTCCAACCCCGGCACCTGGTCCAGGTCAAGTTCTCATCGCGGTGAAGGCCGCCGGTGTCAATTTTCCCGACACCCTCATTATTCGCGATCTGTACCAGTTCAAACCACCACGCCCCTTCGCGCCCGGCGGCGAGATCGCCGGCGTGGTGGCGGCCATTGGCGAGGGCGTTGATTCACTAAACGTTGGGGACCGTGTGCTGGCAGGCGGCGTAAACGGCGGTTTTTCCACCCATTTCATTGCGAATGCTGCACAGGTAAACCCCATCCCGGACGCGATGCCCTTTGATGAAGCGGCAGCCTTCATGCTGACCTATGGCACGTCGCATTACGCATTGAAGGATCGCGGCACCTTACGCAAAGACGAAACCCTCTTCATCCTCGGTGCCGCTGGAGGTGTCGGCGCAGCGGCAATTGAGCTTGGCAAAGCCATGGGGGCTAAAGTCATCGCCGGGGTATCGTCGGAGGAAAAAGCTGCCTTCTGCCGCGATCTGGGCGCGGACGATACACTGATTTATCCACGAGAAATGGATAAGGACGCACAGCGCGCGCTGTCAAAAGAGATCAAGGCAAAATCTGCCGCGCTCGGACGACCAGAGGGCGTTGATGTCGTTTACGACGCCGTCGGCGGCGATTACGCGGAACCGGCGGTTCGCGCTCTTGGTTGGGAGGGGCGTTTCCTCGTTATCGGCTTTCCAGCCGGCATCCCCAAACTGCCACTCAATCTCACGCTTTTAAAAAGCTGCCAGATTGTTGGCGTCTTCTGGGGCGCATTTACAATGCGCGATCCCGCCCGGAACGCAGAGCATATCGCGGAACTGTTCCAATGGTATTCAGCCGGAAAAATTAAACCACGGGTAACAGAAACATTCCCGCTTGAAGAAGCCGCCGCCGCCCTGCGACTTATCGAAGAACGCAAAGCGCGGGGAAAAGTCGTCATATCAATGGAATAAATGCCTAACCTTAAGGTTGGGTACTAACAACTCCATTCAACCTGGCGGTCCTGGTGCGTGAGCTTGCACCAGGCAAGGAACGGTGCCCGGCATTCAACAGAAAATCTGCTGCGGGCATTCACCGCCCGCTTGCCCCCATATCTGTCAGTAAAGGTTTGAAGGCTGGCGGAAGTTCAGCCCCGACCATCCATCTTCAAACGCTGCCGTCGGCACTGGGCATATGGTCTTCCGTGGGGCTGTCATTATTCGTATCGGCACGGAATTAGTCTTCGGCTGTATTTCTGGCGCCAAAGGATAAGGGTGCATCGCCTTGCTGCCATGGGGCGTATTTCTCCACAACCGACAAAAACAACGCGCTGGTCATACATCCAAACCTTCATACCCCGGCGATCTCGACCGTCCATGCGGTACT
>SHAI01000161.1 GCA_004213235.1 Parvularculaceae bacterium | reverse complement strand
CTTGCGGTGCGAGCTTTGTAGCTTCAAAGGCCTCTCGCCAGGCATTCATCAAATGTGTTTGCCCGACGGCGGACGCGGCTTGTTTTTGTTCTAAACGCAGCCCCGTTGATAAGCCGAGGCGCCTTCGGCCCACGGCAACCGCCCCGGACGACACGACGATGGTATCAACGCCTTTACTTTTCAGGGAAACAATATCTTCCGCAAGAGCGCGCAGCCAGTCATCATTGACGCCGCCCTTGGCGTCAATCAGCAACGACGATCCAACTTTTACGACAAGACGGCCCGCGACGTCGAATGCGTCCTTAATCAGGGTCATTTTGGTGCGCCATCAACCGCTGTCTGGCGCACGATATCGCTGACGTCTGCCAGGGTACTTTCTACAGTCGGCGCACGACCCGCACCGCGCCCGCGGCAGGAAAAAACCTGATCGCCAACGAAGGCCCGCAACGCATTTCCCTCTCCGGTAACACTTCCAAGAAAACGGTCGTCCGCAACCGACTGATAAGCCACAACACCGCGCACGCCGCCAGAAAAGGGCGTGATCTTCGCCACCTGGCGCACCGGGATCCCGGCGGCTGCAAATCCAGCTGCTTTTTCCGCCGTCAATGGTTCAATGTCCAATTCGACATCACACGCAGAAACGCCAAATGCCTCGTAAGCGAGAATTTTCACCTTGGCCCGTGCGTCATCGCCAGATAAATCCGCACTCGGATCGGCTTCAGCAAAGCCCGCATCCTGCGCAGATCTTAATGCGTCTTCAAAATTCTGCCCTTGTGCCATTTGTGACAGAATATAATTCACCGTGCCATTCAGGATCGCATCTATCTGCGCTACCGAGCCCGCCGCGCGCGCACGGCGTGCCGTTTCAACCATGGGGGCACCGCCACCTACGGCCGGCGAATAAGCGAGCACGACACCGTTTGCAGATGCAAGGGCGTGCAAATCAGCAAGATCATCCGCAATTGCCTGTTTGTTCGCAGATACGACGTGAATGCCAGACTTTAAGGCATGCCGGATCAGGTCAAGTCCCGCCGCACCATCGGACATCAAGTCGAGAAGAACACCAGGGCGCGCATCAATGACGTCACCCGCTGCTACCGTCACCAGCGACGGATTGATTTGGCGATGCCGGGTTTTGTCAGGATTTGAGACCAGTGTCTTCACAAGCCGCCAGCGGGACGACTCGCCAACAATGCGAAGCGCCGCCCCCTCACCAACGACGCCCAGCCCCGCAACCGCAACATCCGTAGGCACCCGACGCTCGAGCGGTGCCGGTTGCGATGTCACCTCGCCAATAGCCGTATTTGGCGCGCCACCTAATGGCGCAACATGAAACTCAAGCTGACGGCGTTCGGCATATTCCAACGCCTTTGACTGGATAGGCTCGCCGACCGCAGCACGCGCATCTGACCAACTCACTCTCGAATAGGCGCGCGCACTGGTATCGAATGTACGGTCTGGCGTATACGGATCGGATTCATAAAGCGCGCCGGCGTCGGTTATGAATACAAGCTGTTCTGCACCGACCGCCTCAGCAATCGCGACAGCGGTCAAATCCGCACCGCCCCGCCCAAGCAAAACCGGCGCACCAGTTTCGTCAAGCGCGACATAACCCGGCACAATGGTCGCTTCATATGTCGATAAAACCTCGGCAAACCTGGACTGGTCAACACCAACCGGCGTGGCGTCATCGAAATGTCCCGCCCCGCGCATTCGATGTTCCTTTGCGTCGAGCACAAAAGTGTCAACGCCGCAATGGTCACACGCCATTGCAAGAAAATAGGCCGCACGCACTTCTCCAAGTCCGGCGACCCCCGCCGAATGATGGCTGGACAGGCCGGCTCCAACGCCGGCGATTGACGCCCTCAATTGATCGGTCTCACCAATTAATGCGGATACAACGGCAACAACGCGGTGTCCCTGACGGACATAGCGATAAATCTCCCCCGCCACCCGCGGGAGATCTTCGATCTGGCGCAGTGTCGAGCCACCAATTTTCAAGACAATGACCTTGTCGCCACCGCCAAAATTCTCGTTCTTGTCACCGGAAGGTGAACTTGCCGATTCCAGGCGGGCATCAGTCTTGCCGGTGGTCACACTCATCAACGATCTCCGTAGACGGTTTTTTAAATTTACCGCCTCATCAAAAAAGTCAGCGGGCTATTCTGCCGCAACAGCTCTTAACGTCGACTTGCCATAGGCAGATCGAAGCGCCGAAAAAAGATCCTTGGACAAATCCTCTTCATGTTCAAGGCCAATTGAAAACCGAACAAGCCGATCAGAAATTCCGGCTTCGGCCCGCGCTTCGGGCGGCATTGCCGCATGCGTCATCGCCGCCGGCGCGCACACCAGACTCTCAAAACCGCCCAAACTTTCAGCTACCGTAAAAATTTCCAGCGCGCGCAAAAAGGCAATCGTGTCGACGCCCTTAGCAAACTCAACGCTCAGCATGGCACCAAAGCCTTTTTGCTGAGCCTTCGCAATCTCATGCCCCGGATGAGTTTCCAGGCCAGGATAGTAAACCCGCGCTACTCTTGGGTCATCCTGCAATATCTGGGCAATAGTTTGCGCTGTTAATTGTTGGCGCTCAATTCGGGTAAATAGTGTTCGCGCCCCACGAAGGGTGAGATAGCTATCAAACGGACTACCAGTAACACCGGTACAGTTCGCCCACCAGTAGAGCTCATCTGCAAGCTCTTTCCTTGCTGCAAGTACGGCACCGCCAACAACATCACTATGCCCATTGATGTATTTCGTCGTTGAATGCACAACGATATCGCACCCGAGCGCCAATGGGTTTTGCAAGGCTGGCGATAAAAATGTGTTATCCGCCACGACCAGCGCATTCGTCGCCTTTGCCCGCGCAACCAGATCGCACACGTCCGTAATGCGCAATAATGGATTGCTAGGCGTTTCAACCAGGACCAGGTCTACGTCCTTTGCAAATGCCTCCTCCAGCGCCGCGGGATCGGTTTGATCAACAAATTCAACCTCAAAATCACCCTTCGCGGCACGATGGCTGAGCAAACGATAAGTGCCACCATAACAATCATGAGGCGCAATCACCCGGTCGCCGGGCTTTATCAGGCAAAGCGGCAGGTTGACGGCAGCCATGCCCGTCGCCGTGACAACGCCGCCGGCCGCCCCTTCAAGATCACAAAGGGCCCGCTCAAGCTCCGTTCGCGTCGGGTTTCCTGAACGGGAATAGTCATAGCCCGGTTTATCCTCCGGATCGTCCCAGGCGTAGGTCGCAGACAGATATAAGGGAGGCGCAACGGAACGAACATCACGCTTTACACCAACCCCCTGGGCTGCCAGCTTCGTTTGGGCTTGAACGGCGAAATTCAGTTCACTCATCAATTACGCTCCTCAAGGCAGGATTTGATTACCGGGCCAATCAGCGCGCTTTCTTTCAAAAACGCATCATGGCCATAGGGTGATGAAAACAGGTGGAATCTCGAGCGCCCGGCAACGCCTTGCGCAAGCCGGCGCGCATCTTCAACCGGCACGAGCTGGTCCTCTTCAAAGGCGATGACGGTGACCGGCAATGTGATCTTACATGGGTCAATTGCATGTCGATCGATCGCGGCGGATAAAGTCCGATATCGCACTGGCGACATATTTTGCAGGAACTTCTCACCCTGGTATCCCAGATAATCCTCTACACTTTGATCATCGCGAAATCGGTCATTGAACTCCGCACTGGTGCGATATGTCGTAACAGCCAATTCCCGTGCGATAGCAGCACCTTCGTCCGCCGCGCCGAAACGCTGGCCCAAATCAATGATCCGCTGTTGCACCCGCCGCCATGCCCGGCCCATTGCGCTGGGTTTATCGGCCGCACAAAGAACACAGAGCCTTTCTATTTTTTCCGGCGCAATCACCGCCATTTCCTGCGCGATCATTCCGCCGAAGGAAGCACCGATAATGCCATGGAGCCGCAACACGCCCAGCTTCTCCAGAGCGGCAAGATAAACACGGGCAAAATCATTCGGAGACAAATCGATGGCGTTTTTGGGTGCCAGCGGAAAGTAATCCACCCCAATCACCCGATATTTTGTGGTGTCTATAGCTTTCCCAACACCAATGATTTCCGGCCACCAGGCAGTGGCATCGGGCTCACCAATCATGCGTCCGGCAGAAATCCCGCCCAGGACAAGTACTGTCGGCGCGTCAGACCTTCCAATGGCGCGAAAACGAACGAAGCGATCGTCAATTTGCCGCGCTTGTTCTGGCAAAACGTGATGCGGGAACGGGACAGCGTAATCCGCCGTGTGGACCTCGTTGGCGGCACTTTGCGGCCTGTTTTCTCTGGTATTCCTGTTTAAAGTACGCTGCGCGATCTTTACAGCAGCACGGTTCGCTCTTCCCGCGATGATCATGAAACTGTCGCGTTGGTTTTCACCACTTTCGACAAAGCTTTCGGCAACGCTATTGTGTGTGCACGGATTAAAACTGTTCATCGGACGCTCCATGTAAGCGTCGACAGAGTCACAGATTGCGGGAAAATGGCGGCTTCAAACGAGCGTGTGGCGTACAGAAATAGACATCTCGCCACCCATCGCTTTAGCGTCATTTATTAAGCGCCCGCAAGCTGAAGGGTCAAATCGGCGCTGATGAATTTAATTCACGACCGCGTTAAAAAGTCAACACAGGTTTTATTTTTCTTTTCAGCCCCCAACATTCCGGCTGGGAGCGCCATTCTTCTCAATTATGGGGGAGCGCCTCAGCTCTGAGAAACCAAAAGGCCGCGCATATGTGCCACGCCATTGTGTTTCTGCGACGTGCACAAATCCTAGATATTTCTCATTTTAGACGTCGATTGGTCTATTCGCATCTGCCGCTAAAATACGCGGCCAATAGCAATCCCAAACACAAGGGAGTCTTCTTCCGCTGAAATGTCGTAATGTAATTGAGGTGAAATAGTATAGCCGCTATCGAGCGTTACCTCATAAAGGGTACCAATGCGACCCACAGCAACCTCTTCATTGCCGACAAATTCAATGCCTGGGCCAGCTTGCACGGCAAGACCGCGCCAAATGTGAATATCCGCGACCGCCAGTACTGTCGTCGCATCGATTTCTCCGAACGCGCGCTCAACGACGAAACCAAGACCAAGCAGCCTATTGACGCGATATTCATAATCGATACCCACGGTGAACGCTGTTAGGTCTTCTGACGCCACATGCGTACCCCCAAGAACGACAGAAACGTGGTGCGGGCTTTCTTCTTCAGATTCCAGATTTTCCTGAGCATTCGCTACCGAACAGGATAACGTAAATGCAGCGATGAATAGGAGTGATTTTAGGGTCATAACGTACTCGTATTATTGAATTCCCTGCGTCCAGAATGGCCATAAGAGTCTGAATCAAAAATGGCCATTTTCTTTAGCGACGTAGCGTGATGTCTTCCTGATTAAAGTGACAAGCATCCCCGCGTCGGAAGAAGATATCGTTTTTTTCCAGTCATTTGCAAGTCTTTTGCAAGCCTTCTGCATCGCCCCAAGCATGCCATTGTGCGCTTGCACAGTCCACCTTCGGGCAATCACAACAAA
>SHAI01000160.1 GCA_004213235.1 Parvularculaceae bacterium | reverse complement strand
GATGCGCCAATCGAGACGGTTACGAAACACGCTCGAACGCCGAAGCTCCTTGAATATGTCACCCGCGGACTGGTTGCGTTTCGCCCGATAAATCCACCAAGCTTTCCCGATGCCTGGGCAGAATGTGACTATCTCGCAGAATTACTTTTGTTCGGCTGGCTACCAATCGGTAAACAGACTTTAGGCATTGAATTTTCACCGCCAGAAACAGGAAAATTTTTCATCCGAGATAATGGCCATAGCGCCACAATAAAAAAATGGGATCACCTCGTCACCCTTGAGGCCCTCAGCGACCAAAAAACCCGCTATACAGATCAGCTAGAACTGGACGCAGGCTGGCGCACCCCGGTGGTTGGAGCCTTCGCACGATATTTTTATGGGTACCGCCAAAAGCGTTGGAAACGACTGATCGCTAACGGGTTTGATTACGCCAAATAGGGTGCCGTCTACCCTTCCAGTTTTGACAGGTCCGCAACCGCGCCCGTTGCCCGCAACAGCCGCCCGAGGAGCGCCAATCGGTTCGCCCGCAAGGCAGGGTCGTCAGCGTTGACGGTGACACCCTCAAAAAACGCATCCAGCGAACCGCGAAGGGCGGCCAGCGCCGACATGGCAGCAGCGAAGTTTTCCTCGCCAAGCGCTTTTTCGCTTTGCACTTCGGCCTCTTCCAGCGCGGCGAACAGCGATTTTTCAGCAGCGTCAACGAACGCACTGGCATCTATCTCATCCGCAGACGGCAAATCGCCCTTTTTCTCTTCCGCCTTCAAAATGTTTGCCGCACGTTTATACGCCGCAACGAGATTGGTCCCGTCATCGGTGGCGAGGAAGCCTTCCAGCGCCTGCAGACGCCGCAGTGATCCAACCAGATCATCAGCAGGGTTAGCATCGGGAAGACTGAAAACTGCCTCAATAGCATCATGAGGACTTCCCTGATCGCGCAGGAACACTTTGAACCGCTCCCCAATAAAATCGAGGGGATGGTTTTCGCCGGATCTGAAATCATGGCGACCGTCCGGGCCAGCGAATGATGATAAAATCTCGGCCAGAGACAGGCGCACATCGTTCCCGGTGATCGTTCTAATCACGCCAAGCGCTGCGCGGCGCAGTGCAAATGGATCGCCAGACCCCGTCGGCCTTTTTCCAATCGAGAAGAACGCGGCGAGCGTGTCGATCTTGTCGGCAAGCGCCACAGCGATCGAAACCGGTGCGGCGGGCGGCGCATCATCCTGGCCAACGGGTTTGTAATGATCCCGGATGGCGTCCGCGACAGGGGCCGGCTCCCCCTGCTCTTGCGCATAATACCGGCCCATAACCCCCTGCAATTCAGGGAATTCGTAAACCATGCCTGTGACCAGGTCGGCTTTCGACAGCAGCGCGGCGCGTTCTGCTTCCTGCGGGCTGGCACCAACATTCGCCGCAATCTTACTAGCAAGTGCGGAAATGCGCCGAGCCTTGTCTCCCAAGGTTCCCAACCCTTCAAAGAACGCAACGCGATCCAGATCGGCAATCCTATCGCCCAATGGCGTCTTCAGGTCCTGCGCGTATAAATACCACCCGTCGGACAAACGCGCCGTCAACACGCGTTCATAACCGGTCCGCATCGCGCTGCCGCCATCCGGCGCATCAAGATTCGCGATGAAAATAAATCTGTTGGCAAGACGCTGCGTCTTCGGGTCCCGCACCGAAAAATATTTCTGATGACCACGCATGGACGCAATCAACACTTCATCCGGCAGGGTCAAGAACTTCTCATCGAACGACCCAATCATTGCAACAGGCCATTCCGCCAGACCGGCGACCTCGTTTAAGAGGCCCTCATCCTCAACCAGCTCCAACCCCTGCGCCGTGCAAAGGGTTTGAGCATCGTTCAGGATCATTTCCCGTCGCGCGGCCCCATCAAGCACGACTTTCGCGTTTTGGAGTTTTTCCCGGTACGCATCAAAGCTACGCACTTGGATGTCGTCATTAGCCATGAACCGATGGCCGCGGGTTATGTCACCTGAGGCAATGCCGTCCACGTGGAAAGGCACAATATCGCCGTCAAAGGTACACAAGATACTTGTCAGCGGTCTGACCCATTTCAACGCGCCCTCGTCCGCGCTGGCCGCGCCCCAGCGCATGGATTTGGGCCACGCAAAAGTGCGCACAATCTCAGGGACAAAGTCCGCCACAAGATCGCACGTTGAACGGCCCTTCCGGTCCAGAACCGCAACGTAAAAACTGCCCTTTTTGTCTTCGCGCACCTCGCACTCATCAATGCTGGTGAGGCCTGCTGCGCGCAAAAACCCTTCAATTGCCTTGTCGGGTGCGCCGACGCGCGGGCCCTTTTTCTCCTCCCGCCGGTCAGCCTGGCGCGCGGGTAGCCCCGTGGCCACAACGGTCAGGCGCCGCGGGCCGGCGAAGGCCTTGACGGCTTCGGGCATAAACCCGGCGTCCAGCAGGGCACTGTTCACCGACTTTTCAAGGTTGACGGCAGCGCGCTTCTGCATGCGTGCGGGGATCTCTTCAGAAAGCAGTTCGAGCAATAAATCTGGCATGCTTCGCCTTCTATGGCCGGCCATCAAAAGCTGCAAGCACTGTCTTTACCTTTGCACCTTTACCTTTGCACCGTGACCTTTGCACCTCTGGGCAATCCAAAGCTCAGGCCTGCTCGACGGTCCTGCGCATCTGCACCGCATATATCCGCACGCACAATTTGCCCTCTTGGTTGAGCATATCCGCTTCGGCGTGGATCAGTGATCTGGAAACATTGGTAACCCGCGCCTCGATTGTCACGCGCGGTCGCATCACGGGACGAAAATAATTGGTTTCCAATCTGGACGTTCGAAAACGCTCGTCGTCATTTTCCAGCACGCTCATCGAGACCAGACCGACAATATGATCTGCCGCCGAGGCCACATGCCCACCGAACATGAAGCCGTCGGGCATGACCATGCGCCCATCGATCGGCCATTCCATGGAAACCGACCCATAGGACCAATCGGTGATTCGAATATCTCCTAAGCTTTCCTTTGACCAATTGTAGAATTTTGATCTCAGCGCCTGGTAGTCATTCAGGATACCCGAATGGCGTTTGCTGGTAGTTCTGGTCATACACATTCAACCCGAAATATCATGCAGCAATATCAAACGGCCTGCCGCAATTGTGATTGGAATACCGCAATATCAATCCGTATTATGACTTCCGCCGCGAAAGACCGGCAACACCCGTATTGGCGCGGGGCACCAACAATACCGCCTGACTTGATCCAGTTCGCCAGAGATCAAAGGGGTCTCCAATCATGCGCAGCACGCCTGATGGACACCAACGCGAACCTATCCCTTTCGATCCTGATTTGCCAGTGCAGGGCGCACCTCACGCTTTATCGATGCAAACTTGCCGGGCCAGTCAATCGAACAGCGCGACATAGAACACCAACGCCGACGGGCTTAGCGTGGACAAATAGACCGATCTGGTTTGGGCTTATAATAAGACCGACGCGCGCATCTCGGCCCAGGCAAGTTCATCTGCCGACGCCAGGGCATCTAAATCTCCCGGAGCCGCCTCACTGTCATCCACCCAATCGCGCAAGATCGGCCCGCCATTGATCACATCAATCGGCAGTTTGCCCAGCTCATATTCGTATGGAAAGTCCCGCCACAGCTCATAATCGGGATAGAGCCGCCGCACCGCTTTAAATGCAAGGGCCTGTATCCGCCAAGGCTTGAAGGTATCATGACCATAGCCTGGGAGGTCCGTATGGATATGAACGCCATGACAAAGCTTCCCCACATGCTTGTGAAAGGTTGGCTCAAACCAGCATTCGCGCAAAATGCACCCGTCCAGCCAGTGCGGCGCAAGCGCCATCATCTCGTCCAGGATCGCCCGCGCATCGATATCCGGTGCCCCGAAAATTTCTAACGGCCGGGTCGTACCCCGCCCCTCCGACAGGGTCGCCCCTTCCAGCATGACCGTTCCAGCATAGGCCCGCGCCATGCCCAAGGTCGGCGCGTTAGGACTAGGGTTCACCCAGGCCCGCGACAGTAAAGGCCAGCCAAAACCCGGTGCTTCGTCAGGGCGCCAGCCCTCCATCTCAATCACGCGGTAGTCAACATCGAGCTTGAAATGACGGACAAACCAACGGCCCATTTCACCAAGAGTAAGGCCGTGGCGCATGGGCATGGGCCCGGCACCGACGAAACTCTCCCACCCCCCGCGCAAGGATAAACCTTCAATCTGCCGCCCGACGGGGTTCGGCCGATCAAGCACCCACACAGATTTCTTGTGCTTTTCTGCCGCCTCCAGCACATAAAGCAGTGTGGTGATAAAGGTATAAATCCGGCAGCCCAGATCCTGTAAGTCGACAAGAAGGATATCAAAACTGTCCATCATCTCGTCGGTCGGGCGACGCACCTGCCCATAGAGACTGAAAACAGGCACGCCGTAAACCGGATCGATGAAATCATCCGTCTCCACCATATTATCCTGCTTGTCGCCCTTTAACCCATGTTGCGGACCGAAAGCGGCTGACAGGTTGATCTCGTCGCAGGCCGACAGGGCGTCCATGGAATGAACGAGGTCTCTCGTGACAGATGCCGGATGCGCAAGAAGCGCGACCCGCTTGCCCGCGAGGGGTCGGCGAAGCGCGCCGTCAGCCAACAAACGGTCAAGGCCGAATAGGGTCATCACTGTTTCCCGTTCATATATGAGACATAGCTGTCTACGTGGTGAAAATCTGGTGCGCCAGCAGGATGGGCAATTGCCCAATAGGATTTTTCATCCCGCATAGACTTTAAAATAGCACTTAGACCGATTTGGGTATTGCGCGCCAATGCCCCCTCGCCGGCTTCGCCCCTGGCGAATAAACCCGCGAACCGATCACCAAGAGACAGCCGCGCCGATAATTCTAACTTGTCCTTCGATGACGATGTTCGCACATCTATAACGCGCAGATCATCGCAATTCGTCATGCCTGCGCGATATCCGGAGAACTCATAACTCGCCCACGCCGATGACGGGGCAATATTAACCTCCCAATAGGGTGCGGCTTTCGGGGTGGTTTGTTTCCCCTCCGCTGCATCAAAGCAAAAGAACAATTCAAAACACGTTGCCTGCCAAAGGTCATCAGTACGCACGCTTTTCACTTTCGATGGCAGGCTGAGCTTTTCAATCATTCCCTCCACCCGAAAATATAGGCCAAGCTCATAGGGAGACAACGCACATAGCTTTGCGCCAATTTGATAAGTTTTGCCCCCGTCACTTTGCGCATGGGGGACCAACGAAAATGAGCGACTATATGTCGGCGGATAAGGTGCCATGGAAACCGATTTGAGTTTATCCGGCGTAGAGCTAAATGCGCCACCGGCGTTTATTCTAAGCAGATGACACCGTTCGGATAAATTCACCAAATCGAGATTAACGCAAAGAGCCCCCTCAGATGCGCTTTATGCAGCGCGCCAAGAAGCAACTGGACTAGCCGGCAAACTGGATCACATAATTCAGCAATAAAAACGCCACACCGATCACTGTGGCCTGAACAAATACCATCGGCCCAATGCGACCTACCAAAAACCGCGTGATGGAGTTTGATTCTGAGTCATCATCAAGTAACCGACGAGCGGGCTGGAAAAATAGAGC
>SHAI01000016.1 GCA_004213235.1 Parvularculaceae bacterium | reverse complement strand
GGATGCAGATGCCGGGCGCGCGACGCGCGGGCCGCATCGATCTGACATGATTGTCAGTCATCGGATGAAACAAATGCCGGCGCGGGTTTGTTCAACGGGTGAGCAGAAGGCGCTTCTGATCGGGCTTGTCCTGGCGAATGCCTGTGCTTTATCTGCGGATGAAGGGCATGGTGCCCCATTGGTTTTGCTGCTTGATGAAATTGCGGCACATCTGGACCCGGATCGCCGCGCGGCCCTGTTCGATATCCTTTATAGTGCAGGGTTCCAATGTTTTATGACGGGGACGGATAAAGACTTGTTTGCCGCATGGGGGGATCGTGCGCAAAGCTTTGAGGTGGCGGACGGTGGCGTTCGGCCTATTAACTGATTGGCGATCTGTTCGCCGGTCATTCAAAAAGAAACGTGATACCGCGTATGACTGAAGATGTAATCCAAGCCGACGACGCGCCAGAGGGTGGCGACAATGCCGATTATGGTGCGGAATCGATCAAGGTATTGAAGGGCCTTGATGCGGTACGCAAGCGGCCAGGCATGTATATTGGGGATACGGACGACGGGTCCGGTCTTCATCATATGGTTTACGAGGTCGTCGATAACGCGATTGACGAAGCCCTTGCCGGGCATTGCGATACGGTTGATGTTATTCTGAATGAAGACGGTTCAGTGACCGTGCGTGATAATGGTCGTGGGATTCCAACCGAGATTCACCCGGAAGAAGGCGTTTCCGCCGCGCAGGTCATCATGACCCAATTGCATGCCGGGGGAAAGTTCGATCAGAACTCATACAAGGTATCGGGCGGTTTGCACGGGGTCGGTGTCTCTGTTGTCAACGCCCTTTCGGAGCGTCTCGATCTTCGCATTTATCGCGCCGGCAAAGAGCATTATATGCGGTTCCGGTTGGGCGAACCGGACGGCGATCTGGAGATTGTTGGGGATACTGACAAGAAGGGTACGGAGGTTACGTTCCTGCCTTCCGATGATATTTTCACCGGCACACGTTTTGATTACGATACGCTGGAGCGCCGTTTGCGTGAGCTGGCGTTTTTGAATTCCGGTGTTGCGATTAATCTCGTGGACGCGCGCCATCTTGAGCCGCGTGAAGAGAAAATGCTCTATGATGGCGGTCTGGAGATGTTTGTGCGCTATCTCGACAAGGCGAAAAACAGCCTTATCGGTGCGCCCATATCCTTCGCTGTTGAGCGGGACGGGGTAACTGTTGACGTCGCAATGTGGTGGAATGACAGTTATCATGAGCGTGTTTTATGTTTCACCAATAATATTCCGCAACGTGACGGTGGTACCCATCTGGCTGGTTTTCGCGGTGCGTTGACCCGGGTGGTCAATTCCTATGCTGCTGAAAGTGGGCTGGCGAAAAAGGAAAAGGTCTCGATCTCCGGCGATGATGCGCGCGAGGGTTTGACCTGTGTTTTGTCGGTGAAGGTGCCAGACCCAAAATTCAGTTCACAGACGAAAGACAAGCTGGTTTCGTCTGAGGTGCGCCCTGTTGTTGAAGGTATTGTTGGCGAGAACCTGTCGGGCTGGTTTGAAGAAAACCCAGGCGATGCACGCAAAATTGTCCAGAAAATCGCCGAAGCGGCCATGGCACGTGAGGCGGCCCGCAAGGCGCGGGAGCTGACCCGGCGAAAATCGGCCCTGGATGTGGCATCTCTGCCGGGAAAACTTGCAGACTGTCAGGAGCGTGATCCGTCAAAGGCGGAACTGTTTATCGTTGAGGGTGACTCCGCTGGCGGATCGGCAAAACAGGCGCGCAATCGCGAAAATCAGGCGGTGCTGCCTTTGCGTGGCAAGATCTTGAATGTGGAGCGGGCGCGTTTTGACAAAATGCTCTCCAGCCAGGAGATTGGCACACTGATTACGGCGCTCGGGGCGGGTATCGGTCGGGATGATTTCAACCCGGATAAACTGCGTTATCACAAAATCGTGATCATGACCGACGCCGATGTCGATGGTGCACATATTCGCACGCTCTTATTGACGTTCTTTTTCCGTCAGATGCCGGAATTGATTGAACGCGGGCATCTCTATATTGCCCAGCCGCCGCTCTATAAAATTGAACGTGGTCGCTCAGAACAGTATCTGCTCGACGATGATGCGCTGGAGGACTATCTCTACCGTGAGGGGGCAAATGACGCCGCCCTCGTGCTCCATACTGGTGAGACTATTGTCGGCCAGGATCTTGGCGATACCGTCGCAAAGGCGCGCGCGGTACGCGAGACGCTCAACCAGTTTCCGGCACGGTTCAATCGCGACGTGATTGTTCAGGCGGCCTTGGCGCGCGCCCTGCAGGAGGCACCGGGCGATCGCGAAGAAGCGCAAAAAGCGGCAGACCATGTGGCAGCGCGGCTTGATTTGATCTCGGACGAATTTGAACAGGGTTGGCAAGGCACACCCGATGGCGATGGCGGTTACACTTTCGAACGGGAGCTACGCGGCGTTTTAGAGCGTCATCTCCTACCCCGTGATGTTCTGCAGTCCGCCGAAGCCAAGCGCACGCAGGAACGTATGCTGCCCTTGTCTGAAGCATTCGAAAAGCCGGCCCGATGGACGCGCAAAGACCACTCGAAAGTTGTGACCGGGCCAAACAGCCTTCTTCGTGCGGTCCATGCCGCCGGTGAGAAAGGCGTTAAAGTGCAACGCTATAAGGGTCTTGGTGAAATGAACCCGGAGCAGCTTTGGGAAACGACCCTCGATGATAACGTCCGTACCCTGTTGCAGGTTACAGTGAAAGAAGCGGATGGCGCGGATGATATTTTCTCCCGCCTTATGGGCGATATCGTTGAGCCGCGCCGGGAGTTCATCCAGGAAAATGCGCTGTCCGCTGAGTTGGATGTTTAGCCGACGGGCATGAAATATCTGAAAATAAATTGCCGCTAAGGAGTAAAGACCATGGAGCCATCTCTCCCGCAGCCTCTGGATGTGACGGAGCTCACCCAGCAGGCAAGTAGTTTACTCACCCCTGAAACAATGGCCGCGCTTGTAGACCTGGCGGTCAGTTGGACCGTTACCGGCGTTGGCGCTCTTGTTGTTCTGCTCGCGGGCTTGTGGGTGGCCGGGCGTTTAAAGCGGATCACGGCAAGCGCGATCATCCGTGCCCCGAACCTCGATGAAACCCTGGCGAAGTTTTTCGCCAGCATTGTCTATTACACAGTCCTTGCGTTTGTTGTCATCGCTGTCCTGTCGATGTTCGGGATACAGACGACGGGCCTTGCGGCACTGATCGGTGCCACGGGCCTTGCCATTGGTTTGGCTCTGCAAGGCACGCTTGGCCATGTGGCATCCGGGGTCATGTTGTTGGCGTTTCGCCCATTTCGCATTGGCGATTATGTTACGGTTGCTGGCCAGGCGGGTACAGTAAAAGAGATTAATCTCTTTACCACTGAGCTTGCGACGCCGGATAATATCAAAATTATCGTGCCAAACGGTGATGTTTATGGTTCCTCAATTGTCAACTATTCCGCACACGACACGCGCCGGGTCGATATTGTCATGGGGATTTCCTATACAGATGATATTGACAAGGCGATTGCCAGTCTGGATGCGGTCGTTAGTGCGGATGAGCGCATATTAACAATCCCCGAAAAACAGATTGTCGTTGGGAATCTTGGCGATTCCTCTGTTGATATCTTTGTCCGGGTCTGGTGCGGCGCCGGTGATTACTGGCCAGTAAAATTTGATTTGACCAAGGCCTTTAAACAGCGCTTTGACGCGGATGGTGTGGATATTCCCTTCCCAACGCGTACGGTTGTCAACCAATCTGGTTGAGGCGTGCGTCGTGCTTAGCCATACGTGCCTTGTGCTTAGCCGTAAATGACAAGCACGCAGCTAATGGTGATCATGGAAAGAAGCGTTGTGACCGCAATAGCGGCCGCCGCTTCGCGTTCATAATGTCCAAATTGGCTCGCCATCACGAATGCGCCAACGCCGCTGGGCACAACGGAAAATAACATTGCCGGTCCTAAAATACCCGGCTCGCTGATCCCCGCTACAGATAGGCCAGCGAACATCAGTGCCGGGAGAGCAATCATCTTCAGGCTGAGGATCGCGCCGATCTTGCCGCGAACCTCAGCGATGGGCGGGCGCGGTGTTGTTGCAAGGAAAAGCCCGAGCGAGAACAGGGCCGCTGGCCCGGCAGCCCGGCCGAGGGTAGTCAGTAGTGTGGCGATCGGCCCGGGCAGGTTAAGATTGGTTGCGCTGGTGATGAATGATGCGACGAGGCCCGCGGCCATGCCGATAACCAGCGGATTGCGAAACGGTGCGGCAAGATACCCAAGGGGACCTTTCTTCTTTGATGGATCCATGAGGGCCGCACCAAGGGCGATAACGCCGATCCCTTCAACCAGCATGAGAACGACAAAGGGCTTGAACCATCCCTCAACTGCCAGGGCGATAGGCAGGCCGAGAAAAACAGCATTGCCCAATGTGGAGGCAAAAGCATGCGCCCCGGCCGCCGGCGGTGATAAAGAAAACAGGCGCAGACCGATCATATACGCCGTCAACATCACGGTGAGCGCGCTGGCACCATAAATGCCCGCTAGAATGAGATCGCGCCCGGCAATTGGATCAGCCCCCGCCGTCAGTCCGAACAGCGCCGCGGGCATGGCAAACTTGAAAACAAACCGGTTGATCGCCGCAACGTCGGATGCTGGTGCTATGCCCGATCTGCCAGCATAAAGGCCGATGGCGATGACAGCGAATACGGGCGTAGCGATGGATAAAACTGCGGACATGGCCTCGGCGCTCTTGATGGTGACGGAACCCCATTCGTGTTGCCGCAATCGGCCCACGTTTCAAGCCCGTCGTCATCAAATGGAGGGGGAGGCCAAACGGCCGGCCCCGCATAGCGGGACCGGCCGTCGGCAAACTAGAGGAGTCGGTCAGGTCAGCCCGCGTCAACGCGTTCCGAAGGGCTTGGGGGCGATATATTCCGGGCGGCTTTGACGAAAATCGTGCTGCCCTGTCCGACAAGCCCACATTGGCGGGAGATTCGGACCCAAAAATGGGCGAATTGCGGCGATTTTGGGTAACTGCACATTATTTATTGGGGTAGTCAGGGGCAGTTCTGACAAAATTAGAGCCATGAGTGCCTTGTCAGATGCGTTTGGCCCGGGGCATGCTGCGGAGATGTATGTAATTGACCATCCTGCCGGTGGCGGACCAACGCGCCGCAAATATGATGATGCGACCGCCTTTACCCGATCAGAATTGACGAGGATTCTCGGTCTGTATGGCCAATTCGTTGCTGCTGGCGAGTGGCGAGACTATGCGATTGATCATCTGCGCGATGCCGCTGTGTTTTCCATTTTCCGCCGCACAAGCGAGGCACCGCTTTATCGCATCGAAAAGCGTCCATCGCTGTCCCGGCGTCAGGGGGCCTGGGCCGTCGTGTCGGTGACTGGTGCGGTATTAAAGCGCGGACATGACCTGGCGCAGGTGTTGCGCGTGTTTGATAAAAAGCGCCTGCGGCTAGCTGATTAAATCTCCGCACGGCCTTCCGGGATGGACCAAGATGAGCACCCGTGAATGCGCCATTTATGTCTCCAGGAATGAACGCCCGTCACGATCTTCAATTTCCAGCACCCAAACGTCTGGATCAAGATTAATTTCCTTTTCAATGAATTTATCGACGGAAGCTTCGTCGGTAACGCCTTCAAACGGGTCGCGCCAGATGTGATTGCCAAACTCGTCACGTGCTTCAAACAGAACACGGGCAGCATCTCGTGTCTGAAAAATCTTTACCAGGACGACCCCGGCGTCTTCATCGCCGCGCCGGGCAATAGTTGCGAAAGCACCGCCAGCCTGGGCACGGCGGATATGTGCCCCGACCCGGATATGGGATTTTAATCTTGGTTCCATAAGTGCATTAAATGGCACCCGGCGCTTGGTGGCAAGTTCGCCTGTCATTGGTGGATACGAATAAGCCCCTACGCAGCGGGATTCTTCTGGCGTTTAGCCACTTCCCGGCGATAAGCTTCAATGCGTTCTAATTGTGTTAGCGGTGTGTTTAAGGCAGCGTCCTTGGCAAGGTTTGCCTGTGCCTGGCTATCGGTTGGTGCCGGGCGCGGCGTGTTTTCCGCTTTTCGTCGAGGTGTTCGTGTGCTCGGTGTAGTATCACTAATACCGCTACGATTCGGCATGGTTAAGGGAAGGGCGACACGGGCGCACACGCCTTCTCCGGGTGCCGATGAAATGGTCAGGGTGCCGCCGTGTAATTCGGCCAATTTAAAGACGAGGGATAAGCCAAGCCCGGTGCCTTCCGCCCCACGTACGCCAGCTCCCTGAATATCGGTAAAGCGGGGGCCAAGGCGCGCCATTTCTTCGTCAGACATGCCAATACCGGTATCTTTCACGGTAAAGACGATTTTAGGCACTTCCGTGTCTTGATCGATTTGAATTGACAACCGAACTTCGCCATCGCTTGTGAACTTCACGGCGTTAGACAGAAGATTCAATAGAATCTGCCGCACCGCGCGCGGGTCAATCATGCATTCGGGGATATCGTCGGCAATGTCGACTATTAAGTTCAGGCCACCCTTCTGCGCAGGTTCGCGCACCATTGCTGCACACTCATACGCGATTGCCGCAGGGTCGGATAATACCGGCGAGAAGGTCAGGCGTTTGGCCTCGATGCGGGCGAGATCCAGGATTGACTCCACAAGATCGAGCAAATGGGTGCCGGAGGTGTGGATATCCCCAATATATTCAGCATACTTTTCGTTGCCCAATGGCCCGAAGGTCTCTCTCCTGATGGCGTCGGCGAAACCGATGACGGCATTCAGGGGGGTTTTCATCTCATGGCTAAGGTCGGCCAAAGCTGAAGCACTGGCGCGGGCATCCGCGCGTGCTTTTTCAGCTGCGCGTTCGCTCCGTTCGTGGCGTTGTTTGTCTTCGGTTCGGTCGATTAACATGACCGCCGCGCCCTCGTCCTTTGGATCAATATGAAGATCAAAGGCACCGATACTGCCATCTGCGCGGCGCGCGTGGGCGCGCGTGCGGGACGGTGCGGTGTGGGCGAGCGCTGCCTGCAAGCGTGCGCGGTCTTCTGGCAGAAATGCGCCGACAAAGCACGTCCCACCGCTCGCGCCGGGGATGAGGGTGGGGAGGCTGGCTGACGCGGCGTTCAGAATGCCGTTCGTGTCGACAAATAGCGTGCATGCACCTGCTGCACCGCAGAAAACATGATCAGGCGCTGGCTTGGAACCTTTTATGCGGCCTAGAAGGAGTTTCACGAAATTTGTCAAACTGGCGGTCCCTGGGTATTTAAGGATTGTGATACTCAAATCGCTAATGAATCTTAACCAAGTATGACCTTTCACCCGCGTTGCTTAACAAATCGTGAAGGTCATTGAACCTAAAGAATTCCGATACCGAAACAAAATTGTGGCGATCTGACAAATTTTTTTTGAAAGGCGCGATATCTCGTCTCGAATTTGTTGCTAATGGCGTTAGTATCTTGAGCAGAGCTTTAATTACCGTGTGGTTAGGTCGCGATCCGATGGGCTTACAATCCCATGCGCTTACAAACCCATGCGCTTACAAAATGCGTTCACTGTTATATCCAGTGTCGTAGGGTGCCGCATTGCTGGCGTTGGCTATGTGGCCGCTGCCGGGGGGGAGTGGACTTCAGTTTGAGTAGTTTGGAGAACCATATGTTGCGTGATGTCGGATCTGCGGAAGGGGCCAGCGGGACGGTTCATGCTATGCGGGGCGGCGGATTCGGCAAGATTTCCCTTCTGGCGGCTGCTGGGGTTTATGCTTTTGCGGCGACGATTGGCCTGAATGCCAGCAGTCTTGCACAGCCCACCAATGTGAGCCTGGAAAATCAGGCATCTGCCTATATCCAGTTTCGTGAAGACGTCGCTGAGATAGAAGCAACGCCCTTCACCAGCGCGGAGGTAACCCGCGCGGCTCACCGGCTGCTCGCGGCGCATAATTCAGACGATTTATCATCGGGGTGGGTCGCTTATTCGGCGCTTCTGGTCGCGGAGACGGAAGCTTTCTCGAAAGGTATCCGCGACCAGGTCAAATCGCGCAAACGCAAAAAAGGCACGCGGCTGAAAGGGCGCGACGCGCTTTTGGCGAACCTGTCGGAAGATGCCAGTTTTGCACGAACGCTCCCGGGGGCCAATGAAGCCATAGAACGTGTCTTGACGATGACCGTCAATGATGGCGCGAGGATTATGTCTCTGGGCGAGTCGTTCAAGACCCAAGCCTATTCCATGCAGAAGACGAAATGGGGCAAGAAGCGCATTTCGTCGGGCACGCAGCGACTTTCCGAAGCACAGAGCTTTGCCAATGATCGCGTCCTTGCGCCAGCGCCAATGTTGCAATCCACCGAAAAAGGCGGCGTATGGACGCCCCTGCTTGCCGAGCCTGGGACGGCATGGTCGCCGCAATGGGGTGAGGGCGATGCTGGGGCTGCATCCCTTGGGAAAAATGCCGATGTCATCATGGACCGCGTTCTTAATCTTGCAGCGCGTTATTCGATCGATGCATTGAACCCCAAATTTGTCGAGGTCTACGCGAAAAATACCAAATCCGACCGGTGTTTGTCCTTATCGGTGCTGACGTTAAAGCAGTGCATTGCCGCAACGCGGATGCCCTATGAGGAAGCGTTCTGCCTTGGCGAGCACGGATTGAACGATGTCGCGGGCTGTATCGGCTGGGTGGCAGATAGCGATACTGACGGCGCGTAAATCGTTTCCGCTTGTTTGTTCGTGCCGGCGATGTGGGGGGCGGCGGAACACCGCGCGTTAAAGAGTTGATGCGCGCGGGCCAGCGCCCTATTTCAGTGTCATGACAAGCTTTGAAGATATCCTCGCCGATTTCGCATTCCTTGATGATTGGGATGACCGGTATAAATACCTTATCGATCTTGGCCGCGACCTTGCGCCCTATCCTGAAGACCGGCGTGATGAGGCCCATAAGGTTAGGGGCTGCGCCAGTCAGGTGTGGCTCGCATCGGATATTGAGGGGGCGGGCGGTGATGCCGTACTGCGCCTGCGCGGGGATTCTGATGCGCACATTGTTAAGGGACTGGTGGCGGTCCTGTTGGCGCTCTATTCCGGAAAGACGGCCGCGGCGATCAGCGAACTTGATGATGATGCGGCCTTGGCACCGCTTGATCTTGCCGGGCACTTGACGCCGCAGCGATCAAATGGGCTTGCATCCATGCGTGCAAAGATCAAAGCCATTGCCAGCGACATTGCGAGTTGACGGCGACCGGGTCGGCTCTTGCGGCCAGAAACTGTCACTAGAAAATGCCGCCAAAATCTCTAGCTAGAATCTGTAGCCAGAATTTTTGGCGTCCGACCTGCTGTCTCACACAGCCATCGGAACGGATTTCACTTCTATCGGTGGTGGTAATGCCGCGCTGGCGTTCTTTTCGTCCAGCTTGATGAGGTCCGCAGCGATCACTGCCAGCCGCTGGCGCAGGGCGATCTCCAACAGCTCGAGTTGATCCTCGAACAGAGGCGAGTCCCGCCTGTCCTCAATCGTGTGCAGGGCATAGACAACGGTTGATCGTTCCCGCTCGAACTCTGTTGAGATGTCCCGTACGGACAGCTGCGCGATGACGTGGCACAGATACATGGCGATCTGGCGGGCAAAGGCGACATTCGCCCGCTGGCGCGTTGCCATGGTCAGCCGGCTTAAGGGTACGTCAAATGCTTCTGAGATCACTTCCAGCGCTGCCATGGCGGCGCGGCGTCGGTATAGCTCAGCAAGTTCCCCAATTCTGTTCGGTGCGGTCATTTTCGTCTGCCTCATATAGTCCCTGGATCCATAACGGATTAGTGCCACCATCATACGAGACAGGATACAGTGGTCGATAACTTATCGCTAAACAGGAAAACAGACTGATACGTTAACCAATAAGTTTTTGCCGTCGCTCACGCGAGCAAGGCAAAAACGAGGGCAAAAGCCAGCATCGCCGCGACTGCCAGCGCCATAAATCCGATCGGCCAGGCGCGCGCCAAATTTCCTTCTGGCCCGTGCACGGAGTAGACCCGGGCCAGCACGTTCATCACCCGCGCCTGGAAACTTTTCCATAGCAGCCCCCATATCGCGGCCGTTGCCGCGCTCGCCCACATAAGCAATCCGCGCCCCGGAACCCTGTAGAACCAGTCCGCATCCAGATTTGTTGAGGGCACTTCAGCGGGGTACCATTTCATGACCTTCAAAACCCCAAACGCAATCGTTGCCCAGACCAGAAGCTGTAATTGCTCCACAATGTGATAGGCGGTGTAGGGATGATAATGCGAGATCGCTTCCTGGTCCGGCATAAGCCCGTAAAGAAGGCCCGGGAACAGGCCAAGGCCAATACACATGCTCGCCGCAATGCTCATGGCAATCAGCATGTGCACCGGCGCATCATCCGGTCTTTTGCCGCTATCATGGGCAAAAAACGTGAAAAACGGGATCTTGATACCGGCATGCTCCAGGACGCCAGCACTTGCGAAAAGGAGCGTCAGCCAGATCCAGAACATATGCGCTTCGCCCGCTGCATCAATAATGATGCCCTTTGTGACAAAGCCAAGCGTGCCCGGGAAAGCCGAAATCGACAGGGCACCGATAATGCACAGGATCATGGTTTTCGGCATGGTCCGGTAGAGACCACCCAGTTCGGTCGCGAGACTCGTCCCGGTACGATAGACTGCAGCACCCAGTGCCATGAACAACAGGCCTTCAAAAATAATGTTGCCAAAGGCATAGCCGGCCGCACCATTGATCGCGCCAAAGCCGATAGCGCACACCATGAAGCCGACCTGGTTGTTGATGGAGTAACAAAGCACCTTGCGCAGATCGTTTTCGATGAGAGCGAAAAAGATCGGGAAAATCGTCATGACCGCGCCGATATAGATCAGGGCTTCTTCACCCGGGAATGCGCGCGCAAGCGAGGCAACCGCAAGCTTGGTAGTAAATATGGCAAGGATAATTGTGCCGGTAAGCGTAGATTTTGGGTAAGCGTCCTGGACCCAGTTATGGAACAGGGGGAAGGCGGATTTGATGCCAAAAGCCAGGAACATGACGAGGCCGGCGATATGGAGTGAGCCGTCTTCATGGTGGAGGCCGATAGCATTGAACGCCAGCGACCCGGTTTCCCGATAGAGCAGCACGACGCCCGCCAGCAGCAATGTGCCTGACAATACCTGAATAACCAGATAGCGCATGCCCGCAAGGAAAGTCGCGCGCGTTCCAGGTGCCCAGACCAGCAAAACCGACGTGATTGCCGCAATTTCCCACCAGACGAAGAGGGTTAGCAGATCGCCGGCGGTAACGCCGCCAAGGGCCGCGGCCGGGTAGGCGAGGCTTGCAAAGTCCTGGGCGCGGTCTTTTTCATGCCAGGCGTAGATAATGTTCAGTGCCGCGGCGATATGAAAAACGATGGCGAAGATGCGTGCCAGCGGGTCTATGCGCAGCAGCGTAATTGTTTCGCCAAACACCGTGAGATTGCCCCACGTGCCAAGGCCAAGATTGATGGTGAAAAGGAAACTGCCGGCCAGAGCGGCGAGCATCACCGCCTTGCGCACGCTTTCCCGGCCGGGGCCGAGAAATGCCGCCGCGCCCGCCGCCAAGGTCAGCAACACTGCCGGATTGCCCAAGAGTGCGGCGAAAAAGTCAGGCTGTGTCGTCCCCATTATTCGCGCTCCTCATAATAACCTGGAGCGCGGCCGACGAGTTTGCGCAGATGCTGGCCAGCAAGAACGATAAACATGAAGGCGGCAAACCCCCATATGGCGAAAAAGATGGGCACACCCTCTGCCGGGAAGTGCGGGTGATCTTTTTGAAATGCCGGCACAAAACCGGCAAGCGCCACAAGAACGCCGAACGCAATCAGGCCCCGGAAGAAGTTCTTCTGAAAGGCTGGGCGATCAGCCCATGCTTTTGGATCGCCCCCAGGAACACCTGTTGGATCGCCCGCAGGATCGCCTGTTGGATCACCTGTTGGATCGCTTGTGTGCTTATCGTCGTTCATGATGCTGCTCTTGAGGTGATGCTCTCCCGCTCTGAAGCCGCGCTTTTACAAGGGGGCACCAGGAGTGATCGCGTTGCCTGTTGCGGTTTTTCGCCATCACCAGGCTCCATCAAGGATAGGGCTGAGGTAATCATAAAGCCCGTTGGCGAAGAAGAAGAGTGCTATGGCCCCCGCGGCCGTCAGGACCGGCGGGGCGACGGTCAACAGCGGTGCTTCCTTCAGCGCGCCCCACTGAATCAGCGCTTTTGGCGCGCCAGGGTTTTCATTTGCCCCAAGCGGGCGACCGTCATCGGTGGTGTCCGGGGCCATGTAAAATGCCTGAACCGGGATCGATAGAAGATACGCCACATTCATCAGTGAGGACAGGATCAGCACCGCGATGATGATCAGCTGGCCTGCATCTGCGGCACCGACCATGAGCAGGAATTTCGGCCAGGAGCCGCCCAAGGGGGGCAGACCGACAATTGACATCGCCCCGACAAAGAATGCCCCGAACGTGAATGGCATCACCCGGCCAAGGCCGCGCATTTCTGAAATCAGCGTCTTGTGTGCCCCGACATAAATCGCACCGGCACACATGAAGAGGGTCATTTTGCCAAGGGCGTGCATGGCGATCTGCAGGGCACCGCCCATCACGCCCATGGATGTCGCCAGCATCGCGCCGAGGGTGACATAGGACAATTGGGACACGGTAGAATAAGCAAGCCGTGCCTTGAGATTGTCCTTACTCATGGCAATGGCGGAAGCAAGAATGATCGAGCCGGCAGCGAGCCACATGAACAAGGAACTGGCACCGGTCTGCGTCAGCAGATCGATCCCGAAAATATAGACGACGACTTTCAGCAGCGAGAATACGCCCGCTTTCACGACCGCAACCGCATGGAGAAAGGCCGATACCGGCGTTGGGGCTACCATGGCGTTTGGCAGCCAGGGATGAATGGGCATCAGCGCTGCTTTACCAATGCCAAAGGCGTAAAGCCCCAACAGGATTGGCAAAACCGCACCCATCTCGTCGACATGGGCACTGAGGATGCCCCCGGGTGTGAAGTCCGTTGTGCCGGCAATGACAAAGGTCCAGATGACAGCCGGTAATAACAGCCCGATAGACGTGCCCATCAGTATGCCGAGATATATCCGCCCGCCATTGCGCGCGGCCGCATCGCCCTTATGGGTGACCAGCGGGAAGGTCGACAGGGTCAAAACCTCGTAAAACAGGAAGAGCGTGAACAGGTTTGCCGAATAGGCAACGCCGATCGCCGAGGCGATGGCGATGGTGAAGCACATGTAAAAGCGCGTCTGATGGGGCTCATTATGGCCGCGCATATAGCCGATGGAGTAAATCGAATTGACAATCCAAAGGCCACTGGCGAGGACGGCAAACATGGCCCCCAGTGGCTCGGCGCGAAACGCAATGGGCAGGCCACTGACGACATCAAAGAGTTCCACTAACGGGCGCGCGCCATTCCCGACGGTGTGAAACACCATCAAGGTAAGTGCCAGCGTAAACCCACCAGTAATGAGGGTCGCCGCTTCGCGCGCATTGGGCGCGCCGCCAAGGGCCCAAACGCCGCAAAAGCCGAGCACCGGAATGATCATGGAGAGGAGAAGGGCGGTTTCAACGCTCACGGTTTATTGCCCTCCTATCAGGCTCGCCGCCGCGCGGCCGGCAAGGTCCGCCGTCACGTCCGTGCGCAGACCGAAATAGACATTGGCAAGAACGAGGATCCACATGGGGACCAACATGACCATCGGGGCTTCGCGCACCGGATTGCCATCAACGTCACGGAATAGCGGGCCGTCTTCTGGTGGTTCGCGCAGTAAAATCAGCTCGATGATCCGTCCGACATAGACGACAGCAATCAGGGATGAGGCAACAATCAGGAAAGCGATCCAAGCGCGGTCAGCCTCAAAGGCCGCCTGCAGCAGATACCATTTGGAGACAAACCCGACCGTCAACGGCACGCCGACAAGTGAAAGGCCAGCGAAGATGAAGGCTGCGGCGGTGAACGGCATGCGCTTGGCCAGGCCGTTAAATCCGTCAACGGTATGGACACCAAGACGCAACATCACGCAGGCGACCGAGAGGAAGAGTGCAGCTTTCATCAGGCCATGGTTGAAGATGTGGATTATCGAGGCCTGAAGGCCCGCTTCGGTGCCAAGGGAAATTCCCAAAAGCATATAGCCGATTTGTCCGACCGAAGAATATGCGAGCATCCGTTTCACATCGGTCTGGAACACGGCGACCAGCGATGCGAAGAACATGCCTGCGAGCGCCAGTGGCATTAGAACATAGCTCAGCATGGCAGAGACGAAATCGAAATCTGCACCGACGACGGAAAAAGTGAACCGGATAAGAACGTACACGGCGACTTTCGTCGATGCGGCGGCAATAAAGGCGGACACGGCCGATGGCGCATAGGTATATGCGTTTGGCAGCCATAAATGCATGGGGAACATGGCCGCCTTCAGCCCCATACCAATGATGATGAAGGCATAGCCCGCTTCAACCATACGATTGGTGCCGTTCTCCAGCAGCTGCACGCGGATATCCGCCATGTTGAGGGTGCCGGTCGCCTGGTAAAGAAGACCCAGGCCGATCACGAAAAAAGTTGCGCCAAGCGTGCCCATAACGAGATAGTTGAACGAGGCGGTAAGCGCACGCCGGTCCGCCCGGCCCCCAAGCGCCACGAGCGCATATGTCGCCAGTGAGGAAATTTCCAGGAACACGAAGACGTTGAAGGCGTCGCCGGTAATCGTCACGCCGAGCAGGCCAAGCATGCAAATCAGCATGGCCCCGTAAAACAGCGGGATCTGCTTTGGATTGGCCTCCGCTGCGATGCTCGGATAGGAGGCAGGGATCACCAGTGCAGCTACACCGGAAATCAGTGTCAGGACGAGGGCATTGGCGAGGTCGATACGGTATTCAATGCCAAGGGGCGGTGCCCAGTCGCCAAGATAATAAGAGATTGTTCCCCCGGCGGCGACCCCATGCAACAGGCCGATGCACGACAGAAAGGTAAGGGCACTGATGGCAATCGCGTAGAAATAGGCGATCCGGCCATTGGGAATAATCAAACAGAAAGGCGCGGCAACCAGCGGAATGATGATTGGCAAAACGGGGAGCTGCTCGATAAGGCTCATTGCGCGCCCCCCGGATTAAGACGCCCGGCACCTTGCCCACCATCTTGTTGTTGGCGCGGATCGGCGACACCAAACTCCGCCACATTATCGGCGGTTTCCAGCTCGTCTTCTTCAATTGTGCCATATGCCTCGCGAATGCGCACCGCCAAGGCGAGGCCAACAGCCGTTGTCGCAACGCCGACGACAATAGCGGTAAGGATCAACACATGGGGCAGCGGATTGGAGTAAAGTGGCTCAATGAATTCTGTCGCTTTGGTCGCGATCTCGCCGCCATGATCGCCGCCATGATCGCCCCCTTGACTGACGAGAGCATCGTTCGCAGGCGCGTGAAGTGCATTCGCATCGCCGTCATGCAGATCCGGCGTTGAAACCCCATGGTGCTCACCTGCGCGTGTCAGTGTTGCGCTGGTATTGGCGTCGCCCGCATGGAGATCCCCCGCATGGAGATCCATCGTCATCGGGTCTGCGCTATCGTGTGCGTCCCCCTGATGGGAGCCGTCTTGATGAGCAGTGTCCTGATGGCCCCCGTCCTGATGGGTAGGGACCTGGTGACCGTCACCATGATGGGCATCGCCGTGATGCTCGTGCTTCTTCAGCTCTTTCTGGTGTTCGGTCGTGAAGATCGGAGCGGTGCCGCCACTGACCTTGCCGATCGAGATATAATAGATGAACACGGAGGTCTGGAAGATATTCAAGCCGATGATCTTCTTCACCAGATTGCCGCGCGCAATGACGGTGTAAAGGCCGACCATCATCAGGACGGTGAAAATCCAATAGTTAAAACGCTCTATGACGAACTGAAGGATATCCATGGGGCCTACCAATCCTCGTCGCGAATTTCCGGCTCGCGGCCGGCGAAGTGGTAGAAAATGGTGATCATCGTCGCGGCGACGGTCAGGCCGACGCCGAATTCAACCAGGAGAATACCGTAATGCTGGCCTGCATGGTGCGTCGATTCCGGATCGATCACATCATAGCCGAGCAGATTACCGCCAAGCAGCATGGTGAGAACGCCAGTACCAGCGTAAAACATGAGGCCCACAACCATCATGATGGAGAGCACTTTTTGCGGAAGGGCTATGCGTGTCGCGTCCACACCATGGATAAGACCGTGCAGAATAAAGGCGACGGCAAAAATAACGCCAGCCTGAAACCCGCCGCCTGGGCCATAATCACCGTGGAACTGCACATAAAGTGCGAAGAGGATGATCGGCGCGAACAACACCTTCATCATGATGCGGAGGATAAGGTGTTCGTCTCTCACGTGTTCCCCCCTTTGCCATTGTCGGCATCATCCACGTCTTTTACCTCGCGCCCACCGCGCGGCGCGCCCGCCCCCAGGAGAAGCATGACCGCAAGACCAGCTGTAAAGATCACCATGGTCTCGCCCAGCGTGTCGAAGCCCCGATAGCTTGCCAGGACGGCCGTAACGATATTCGGCACCGCGATTTCATTCGGTGTGCGTTCAACATAGGCTTGGCCGACATAGGCATTGGCTGGCGAATTCGCATCGCCAAAGGCCGGCATGTCGATTGAGGCGTAAACCAGCGCCGCGCCAACGATAAGTACCGCAATGAGCGCGACCGGTGCCCGGCCAGGGGTGACGGGCTTTTCCCGCCTTGCCGTCAGCAGCATGGCCGACAGCATCAACATTGTGGATACCCCTGCGCCCACCGCAGCTTCCGTGAACGCCACATCTACCGCGTCCAGTGAGACAAAGAACGCAGCCGACAAGAGTGAGTAAATGCCAGACAGCATCACGACAGCGAACAAATGTCGGCTCTTCAACATCTGCAAGGCGACAACAAAGAGCAGCGTGAGCAATGCAAGCTCTATGGCGGCCACCGCGCCAGCAGAAAACTCCGGTGAGACTGTCATTATTCGTCCCCCGCCCGTTTCAGGTCCTTGCCGAGCATGGGGCGCACGCCCCCGACCCACGCCGCATGGGCAACCGCGTGGGTTGCCACAGGGCTTGTCAGGAATAGGAAGAACGAGATGAAAACGAGCTTCATCACAACCAGCCAGTTGGGGGCCTGAAGCATCATCGCAAACAGGATGAGTTCAGCCCCTGCCGTATCGGTTACGCCCGCGCCATGCAGGCGCGTATAAAAGTCCGGGAACCGAACGAGACCCACCGCACCGGCCACAACTGCAATCCCGCCAGCTGCGAACAGGATCCAGGAAAGAATGTCCTTGATCAGATCAAGATCCATTTACAGCCCTCCGCTTCTGGTCCCGTGCATCGGTAGTTTCGTCGAAGATCGGTTCGCCGAGCTGTTTCAAGGAAGACGTCAAGGTGCGATAGCGGAAGAATTTCAAAATCGCGATCGTGCCGGTGAAATTGAGGAGCGCATAAAGAAGTGCGACATCAAGGAAATCCGGACGGTTGGTAACGTAACCAAACACGCCGAGCAGAATAACCGTTTTGGTGCCGAACGAATTGCCTGCCAGAACCCGGTCATAAAGTGTCGGCCCGGCAAATGCACGAACGAGTGCAAGGGCCATGGCAACAATGACAGCAGCAGCAATGGCAGCGTAAATCATGGGGCACCCCCGCCGGTTTTCGTGCCCGTTCCTGGGTTTGCAATCGCCGCCGCGCCTTGGTGTTCGGCCTCTTGAACGGCGCTCGGGCTTTCCAGTCGTGCGACGCGCGCGCCCATGTCCATGATAGCGTCTTCGTCAGCAAGTTCTTCGGTCAGTGCGTGGACAACAAAATATTCCGGCTCAAGATCGACCGTGACCGTGCCTGGCGTTAGCGTCACCGAATTACAGAATGTGGCAAGGCCAGCATTGGTTTTGGTTGGCGAGGTGATTTTCAGCATTTGCGGCGATAGTTTGAGGTCGATGGCAAGCGCGTGGCGTATTACCGCGATGTTTGCCTTGCCAATTTCCCGCGCAAGCCAGAGCCAATATCCGAAAATACCAGGCATCAGCCCGTTTGGCACCCCTTCGTCATCAATGACATTTGCGCGCCTTGCGAGGTAAATCGACACGGCGATGGACGCTGCGCCAAACCCAAGCAGAAGAGCCTTGTCGAAATAGCCCGACAAGAGCAGCCATAAACCGGAGAGCGCGGCCGCGAGAATCGCGGTTCGGATCATGAGGCCCCCAAATTCCACGCGCAGTGAGCCCGCGCAACGAAGATGACAACAAATGTGCGCCGCCCAAGACGAGCGACGCAGAGAGTTGATCCCAAAATGCGCAAATTTCACATGGAAATCAACGCATGTCGGTATCCTTTTATCACCAGGTGCGACTAATTCCGTGGACGCGATTGATTTTCTGTTATGGGTCTCGCCTCGCCTGTTGTGTATTTTAATTGGCAAGCCGCAGGCGAATCCGCTGGCGGGCCACCCGGCGGTATCGTTACATCTGTTTATTTGGAAGGGGGGGAAGGAATGCCGGCAACCGCCAAGTTACGCATGACCGCCGCCGACGGCATACCAGTGACACAATAGCTTTAAGTCGCGGTGAATTTTCAGTTAAACCGTGATTAAATTGATCTCATGGATTGTTTATTTAATATAATTAAAAATCGAAAATTATTATACTTAATACGGAAAGAAAAATGAGTCGCGCATTTGGTCCGCGATACAGCCTCACTTAACTCGGTTCACTTAACCCGGTTAATTTAAGCCAGGTTCACGCAACAAAGTCACCTAGAGGCCTTCCGCCAATTGGTTCTTGCTCTGGCGTGCGATCGTGTGGGGCATGTTCAGTTCAGTGCCATTATAGTCGATCAGCCGCATGATGTTGGCGATCCGCGGATTGGCGCTCCAATCCCAATAGCGTAAAATCGACCGCGCAAAATCCCGTGCGATTTGATCGAATAACGCCATCAAATCATCTGCTCTATCCAAATCAAATTCAATCTCAGCTTCGGGCAGGTTCAAGAGTTTATAGAAATCGCGCCGCGACACGCCCACGGCCTTGGACAAAATGGCGAAGGGCTCGCCGCCAGGGTCTTGCAGGATACGCGCGGCCAGTTTGCTGGAAATGCCCGCCAGCATCCCAACCCCATGGATCAACTCATCCGGTGCGCTTCGGCGCGCATATATCAGTGTTTTCAGGACGACTTCAGGCGAGACGACCTGGCCTGCTGTTCCCCGTGGTCGGTGGCGACGGTCCAGCATGGTCAAAATGTCCCGCGCCAGCGGATCTCCGCCGAGGGTGAATACTTCCCGGTAAAGATCCGATAATGCCTCTTGGATGATTGAACGATTGAAGACGAAGCGTTGCAAAATGCGCCGCCGCCTTTGCGCATCCCCCCACCAGAACATGATGAAGCCGTGGGCTGGATCTAATTCCTGTCGTCCAAGGAGCAAGTTTTGGCGCTCAGGGTCGGTGACGGAGCGTGCCAGAAGGGTATCAATCGCTTGGGGTGACAGGGTGAATTCGGTACGGCGTAATAATAGCGTG
>SHAI01000159.1 GCA_004213235.1 Parvularculaceae bacterium | reverse complement strand
CCCCAGCGGGCTCATTTCCGTCATGCCCCAACCTTGCTGGATTTCAACACCATGTTCGGCAAAGCCGCGGATGATCATTTCCGGTAATGCCGACCCCCCTGATAAACCTTTTTTAAGGTAGGTTAACGTTTTGCCATTTTCGTTAAGATATTGAAGCAGCCCCAGCCAAACCGTTGGCACGCCAGCGGAATAGCCAACCTTCTCGCTCTCAAGCAATTCATAAAGCCCCTCACCGTCGAGGCGCGGGCCGGGGTAGACCTGGTTCGCGCCGGCCAAAAGGCACGAATATGGGGTATTCCAGGCATTCACGTGGAACATCGGCACAACGGGGAGCAATGTATCACCCTCCTTGAGGGCGAGCCCCGATGGCAGGCAAGACGCAAAGGTTTGTAGGACGAGCGCCCTGTGGGAATACAAAACGCCTTTGGGATTGCCAGTCGTGCCCGATGTATAACACATGGCGACCGCGGAATTTTCGTCGAATTCGGGAAACACGAAATGATCGGACTGGCCGCCAATCAACTCTTCATATGTGCCAACACCGTCAGGACGGTCCTGGGCATGTTCTTCATCAGTCAGCAGATAGCGACCTTTGATTGACGTCAGACCCGGCGCAATAGCATCAACGAGGGGTGCAAATGTCGTATCGTAGAACAACCAGTCATCTTCTGCGTGATTTATCACGAAGGCGGCGTTTTCAGGACCTAATCGCGGATTAACCGTGTGTAATACGGCACCAATACCACCCACGGCATAATACATCTCAAACTGCCGGTAGGTGTTCCAACCAATGACCCCAACCCGGTCACCGTGTTTGACGCCCAATTCGGACAGGGCATTCGCCAGTTTCGCGATCCGCTTGGCGGCATCGCCAACGGTGTAACGCACAATTGGCCCTTCAACTGTCCTGGTGACAATCTGAGCCTTTCGGCAGTTTTGGAGCGCGTGTCTGAGGATCTCCGTCGTCAACATTGGACGGTCCATCATTAATCCTTGCACTTGTTGCACTCCCTTTTTGCTAATGCGTGAGCGACCGCTTTTAGAGCAAGCCCGCCCTTCATGATGAGAAATCCACCCGAAATTTCACTGGATGGAGAATGGGTTAAGCCGTTAAGCTTAACTCTATTATCAGCTGTAGATACGCAAGGGTCAATCTCATGCTTGCGTTGGCCGCAAAGGTGCCTATCGTCGCGCCCATGCAAGAAAAATTCACTTCACCCAATTCCAGTCCCGATCCCAAAGATGCCCTGTCGGGCGTGAAAGTGCTGGATCTCTCCCGTGTTTTAGCTGGCCCCTGGGCAAGTCAGTTCCTGGGGGACCTCGGCGCTGAAGTGATCAAAATTGAGCGCCCCGGCTTGGGTGATGATACGCGCCGCTGGGGGCCACCCTTTTTCGAACGCGACGGCGCAGCGGCAAATGACCGACACGATGCCGCCTATTTTTTGTGCGCCAATCGCAACAAAAAATCAGTCGCGATCAATATCGCTGATCCGCGCGGTGCCGACATCATTCGTCGCCTTGCCGCAGACTGCGATATTTTACTGGAGAATTTTAAGGTCGGCGGCCTGTCAAAATATGGCCTGGATTTCCCGTCAGTCAGCAAGATCAACCCGCGGCTTGTTTATTGCTCGATCACGGGGTTCGGCCAGTCGGGCCCCCACCGCGATAAGGCCGGGTATGATTACATGATCCAGGCGATGGGTGGTCTGATGTCCATTACCGGCCAACCTGCTGGCACACCCGGCGATGAGCCGATGAAAGTTGGCGTTGCCGTCGCTGATATTTTTACCGGAATGTACGCGGTCGGATCGATCCTCGCCGCGTTGCGTCATGCAGAGCGCACTGGCCAAGGCCAGCATCTTGATGTTGCTTTGTTTGACTGCCAGGCAGCCATGCTCGCCAATCAGGCATCAAACTATTTTGTCTCTGGCACACCGCCACAACGCATGGGCAACGCGCACCCAAACATTGCGCCCTACCAGGTCGTTCCCGTCGCTGATGGCTATATCGTCATTGCCGTGGGGAATGATGGCCAGTTCGCCAAATTCTGTGACGCGTTAGCCCGGTCTGATTTGACAACGGATCAACGCTTTCAAAGCAATTCAAGCCGGGTGCAAAACCGCAAGGCCCTTAATGCGGAAATAATACCGGTTCTGGTGACACGAGACGGCGCAGACTGGCTGGACATGTTCGAACAGGCCGGCGTTCCAGCTGGCCCGATCAATGATCTCAAGCAGGTGTTCAATGACCCGCAGTCAGAGGCCCGTCAGCTGACCACCAAATGTAGCCCGACGCTGCCGAAGATTGCCGCCCACCCGGTAAGATATACCCAGACCCCGGCCCGGACGCCATCTTTTCCACCAGCGCTAGGCGACGCAACACTGTCGGTCTTGAAGGATTATCTCAGTGAGGAAGAGTTCCACCAACTCGCAAGTGACGGCGTGATCGATTGATCTCGGACTGAATCTGTTGTTGGGACAGGTCGGCCAACCTCCTGCCCCGCCGGACCATGAACCATCGAAGAAAGATGGCGTTTAGTGCCCGCTGGCCGCTATCACGACAGACAATGACACGACAGAGAATGAAAAGAACGCTCGCGGCCTGGTCGGCTAGCTCCCGGTCAAGGCTGTGTCAGGTTTTTCCCGCCGATCAAACTTGATGCGGAACGTAATATTATCATCGCTCAGCACAGCTTGAGCCCCACCGCCAGTTTCCCTGGTCAACAGTCCGGCAACATATAAAGGCGCGAATTTGGGCGTGAGCTCTTCAGTATCACCGCCGAGCGCTTTTGGCGCACCGTCATTCAGTATCAACCGCTTGCCAGTGACCGTCACAAGATAGTCACCGCCTGCGCCGGAGATCACCACATCACCGCCCCGCGGCACGCAATCTGATGCGGCGTGGGCAACCAGCAGGATTGCCTTTACTTCTTCCTTTGGCGCTGATGGGTCACCCACCTGCCAGTCCAATGTCGCCTTCGTTGACGCGTAAACAGCGTGGAGAAGTTCCTTGGCCTCCTCAAAGGAAATGTCGTGCTCGTAGCCACCAGCCAAGCCATAAGCAAGGCGCGCAAATTTCAGTAAGGCCACCGCCTTGGAGGTACTGGTATGGATGAGCGATAGCGCTTCGTCGCGCATTTCCGCGTCCATGTCGTCATCGTTCAGAACGTCCAGTCCTGAACTCAACGCGCCAACCGGGTTCACCAAATCATGGCATAGCCGCGACGACATCAGCGATGTCAGCAATAAGGCGTCTAGACGTTCTTCTGCAATCGGATTGTTTGGGGCATCGCTCGACAAGTTTTTTCTCCGTGAGATTTGACAACACAGAGTTTAACGCCGATTCGCCCCATGACCGGATAATGACCCTCCAGAGAATTTAACGAATTCGCGTCCATTTACCGTTGGCATTTTGAACACACTGGCCGGACGGCGCTCTGGCGATAAGTCTCTCCGCCGCGAGAACTGCCGTCTCGTCAACGCTAACACCGCGTTTGGCGGCCAGATTCGCGTAGGCGGCTTTGCGCTTGAGGTTGATTTCATCCATCTCGCGCTTCAAAGCAACGTTAATGCGCTTTCCGTCCACCGCCCCGAGATAGCCGTCATTTCGTTCGCCAACAACGCAGTTGGCCTTCGCACGTTCCACGGCGGCACCAGCTGCAACGGCCGGTCCGGCCGTTACCACCAACAATGCGATCCCCGCCAAGACGGGGGCGGCGCGCACAAATCCAGTCATTTTCCGCATCATCACCTCCCAAGATTAAAAGATATCAGGATTGGACGCGATCAGATCTTCCACATCGCGTTCCATCTTTACCCGCACTTCCTGCGTTATATTCACGTTCAGATTAATCTCGATTGGCTCGTCTGGTGCTTCAACCTTCACCGTTGCGCACCCCGTGCTCGCCATCAAAGCACTGGCACAGATACCGACAATCAACGATTTACGCCGCAACGGCACGAGAACATCACTCATGTAAACTCGCCTCCCGATTTTCTCTTTCAAAGCGTAACATGATTGACCATTGGGACAAAATCGAGGCCGAATGGTGTCGGGGCAAGGATAGGATTTTATCTCAAACACAATCCATAACCGCTCACGAGGCAATTAATTTTCTTCAAGAGCCTGGTCAGACCTCACAAAATCGTCGATCCTTAAGCGGAAATCCGACGCAGCCCTTCCCTGACGAATGAGACTCAGGATCGGTGCCGTAATCGACATGGTGTAATTCACGGGCACCTCCACACTGTCTTTTACTCTGGGGTCATCAACGGGCAGATCACCGATCCCCTCAAAGCGCAGCTTGATTTCGAGCGCACCATCGAGCGGCCCATCTATCTCCGCCTCAAGGGTATCAAACCGAAGATCTCTCAGGATGCTGAACGCAACAGCCGCCCCCTGATTAGATTCCAACGAGGCGTTTGCGGCCCGCCCAAAATATTTCAAGGTGCCAGGTGATGACGCGCGCATAAAACCATTCTCTATTCGTGCACGACCATTTTCAATGATCAGTGGTAATGTTCCTTCAACCAGCCCGCTTCCCGACAATCCTTCCACATTCAGGTAATCTAAAAACGCGCCAAGATTAACGTTAGATGCACGTAGTTGGAACTCAGATCGCACGTTTTCAAAAGACGTATTTGCATTAAACACACCAATTTCGCCGTCGAACCAGGGAAACGACGCGCGGTTAATTCGCGCGGTTCCGTCCCCTGGAAGTTCCAGCAGGATTTCGCCATCTTCAAGCTGCAATGCATCGAGATCAATAAGACGAACACGCACGTTTTGCGCGCCATCGGTTTTTACCGGCAGAAGATCGGTCAATACAATCTTTCCGCTGACGCCTGAAGTTCTGCTAACGGCTAATGTCGGCCCCTGGAACGACAATTCCTCCAGATTGATTTCAGCGCCCGATGTGAGCCTTGTTCCTCTCCATCCAAATTTAAATTTGCCATCTGCCGCGCCTTTGGCACCCGACACCACGCCGCGGAAAAGCGGCGAAAAATCGCTAAGCCGCAACCGCTCTGGCGTAAACTCAAGGGGCCCGGTTGCAAAAGAGGCCGTTCCCGCAACTGCATTGACATCATGACGCCCCTTCCCTTTGCCAAGGGGCAAGCCTGACGGCGTTGACATCGAAAACGTAAAATCAAAGATCTGGTCACGCAGGGTTCCCTCGCCCTTTGCGATCATCGGCGTGGCAATCGGTGCTTTAGATGCCTGGGCGGTGGTCACCTCACTGACTGTTACATCCGTGATAAACCCATCGGCACCCAGTTTTCCACGCAATGTTCCGTCGACATCAAAAAACGAGATGGCCTTGTTCACAACGACCCGTCCGCCAGCGAATGTTCCGTTGAACAGGGTTTCATGACGCTGCGGTGCATAATCAAGGGCAATATCGAGTTCCGGTGGCGCACCATCAATGGTCGTTGCCCCAATATCCATTCGGCCGGTTTTTGCAACAAGGCGCCCGGCAAGGCGAATGTGGGCGGCCTCGCCCAAATCAGCCGTTAGAACTGGCTCGGCGGTGGCGCACAAAGTTGCCGAAGAAAGGCGTAGTCTCAGCCCTTCGCTCGGCGTGCTAAAATCGGCTTGCGGCAGTTTCGCGCAATCTTCCAGGTAAGCAATAATCTGCCGTGCCTTCATATCGGCACGGAAAGCCGCGGCGATTGTACTGGTTGCATTTTCGATATGCAGGCGTCGAAAATCCGCCTTTGCAATTCCGCCGGTAAAATTGATCTTACCG